>JAAYYM010000309.1 GCA_012515365.1 Clostridia bacterium | reverse complement strand
TTCGATCGGACCATGTGCGACAGTACTGGAAAGACCGTTAAAAAGCATGATCTGAGCCGTTGGTTTGTCATTGATTTCTGTGACCAGATGTCGATCGTTTGCCACTCCGTCTCTATGAATATCGATGATGATTTCGATCGACGGATATTCCTTAAGCAATGCCTCAAGCGCAGGCGCGGCTAGTGAGTATGCCTGATCATGACTTACTTTATCATAGCTCTTTGTATGGTGCAAGACTTGATAGCCGCGCTCTTTAAGTAAGGCAGATAAATACGCACCGACTCCGACGACACCGGTACTTATGTCATTTGGATTACTGTCTGCGTAAGCTTCCAGAGAATGCGTATGATAAATCAGAATCTGTGGAGCGTCAGACGAAGCCTCCCTTTGAATGGAATAATTCTTTGAAAGCATTTTTCTGGCAGAAAGAACATCCTGACTAATAGAAGTTGTTTTGTCAACTGTATAAAAATGTGATAATAGATAGGTGAAGTCGGATAAATCCTCGAGTGAATATGAGATTTGAGGTGTGGCAGGAGAAAACTGTCCCATGGTCTGATGATCGTTGATCTGGTTATTGCTGATCTGATTATCACTGATTTTAAGCGGCGACTGATCGGAGGCGTATTCTATGGACTGCTCCTTTTGAGTTTGGTTTTCCTTAAGCAGCAAATCAGAAGAAAGTTCATCCATGATGAGTTTATTTTGATGGATTGCATCGTAAACAGATCCGTCCTCGGTCGGAGTTTCTAAATTCATGACATCTTGATCATATTTAAGAGAGGGGGTGCGGCTGATTAAATAGGAGATCAATACTTCACTGGCACTTTTAGAAGTCTGTTCATGATCAAAGGCACCACTGACTAAAACAGGAAGATATAGATCAAGGATTTCTGACTGCAGTTCACTTTCTGCGTAATTCATTACTTCTCGTATAGAGAATCCTTTTAGAGAAACAGAGAATACTTTCATGATAGAAACAACGACAAAGCATCCCAGAAGAAGCAGGATGCCATACAGGTATTTTTTGGAATTTGAGCTTCGTCGATTTTGCCTCATAGACAAGTATATGCACGAACGGACATGTTTATGACAGTGTCATTCTATAACAGCATTAACACAGAGTTTGATTAATTGCTTCGGACAGGGTAAAGCTGATGCGTTTGATGATTTCATCGATATCCTTTGGCGTTACGTAGAAATTAGCAAGCTCAGGCGGTGCAGAGTGCGACAGTGAAGTGTCGACTGCCTCATTTACGATTGTCTGCGCATCGACAACAGTAGGAATGCCGATGGCAATGACCGGAATGCCAAGAGTTTCGCTGGTGATTGCATTGCGATGGTTTCCGACACCGGAGCCCGGCATAATCCCGGTATCGGTGATCTGAATTGTACGATTGAGACGTTTGATACTTCTGGCGGCCAGTGCATCGATCACGATCGCATAGTCAGGCGAGGTTTCTGTCGTGACTCCATGGATGATCTCGAGTGCTTCCATACCGGTCTGGGCCATGACACCCGGAAAAAGTGCGCTGATTGAATTAATAGATTCTCTGTCATATGCAGCAGCTCCGTATTCTCTGACGATATGTCGCGTGATCATCAAATTGTCAATAACCTGTGGACCAAGTGCATCCGGCGTCACAAAGCGATTACCCAGGCCTATGATCAGGATCGAACAGGGGAATTGATCGATGGGAATCATAGCTTTTAGCTCCTTGGCAATGGCTTTGCTGATTTCGATGTGATAGCCGTCATCAGGCTCACACAAGTGCGGTGCTTCTAGAGTAATGTAGGTTCCAATCGGTTTTCCTAGCTCCTTGGCAGCATTTTTGGTTTCGATATCCACCTTTGTAACATGGATTTCTTCCTTATCATAATGAAATTCCTTCACATTGATTCCGTGTGATGATGGATTCGCTTCGCGGATACTTTCTCTGGCCTCAAGGGCAAGATCAGTTCTTACATGTAGATCAGGCATAATTACGACTCCTTTCTGGTGTTGTATCCATAGTTTGAGCAAAATGAAAAAAACTATACGTGATGCATTTTAAAATGATACAGATACTTGCATTTACCGCATTTTACCGATATACTATACATGCTGTAGACAAATCAAAATGCAGTAAAGCTTTAGACTTAGGTAATTGCGAAATAATTTCATTTGTGGAGCGATTTCAAAAACTTACACAAAAACGTTCGTCGAGGGCGTTTTGACTCCTCACTTATTTTGTGTAAACTTATGAAATCTGTTCTTAGATTACGAGTATTGTGATTGCCTGTAAGTTTAGGAATGAGATGGAGGATTTATGTCAGTAGATCAGAGTAAAATAAGGAATTTTTGTATCATTGCCCACATTGACCATGGTAAATCAACATTGGCTGACCGTATCATCGAAAAGACCGGTTTGCTGACCAGCAGAGAAATGCAGGCACAGGTACTTGATAATATGGATTTAGAGCGCGAACGCGGAATCACGATCAAGGCACAGGCAGTGCGTACTGTGTATAAAGCGAATGATGGGGAGGAGTATATCTTTAACCTGATCGACACGCCGGGACATGTGGATTTTAACTATGAGGTGAGTCGTAGTCTGGCAGCCTGCGATGGTGCGATTCTTGTCGTGGATGCAGCGCAGGGAATCGAAGCGCAGACGTTAGCAAATGTCTATCTGGCTCTTGATCATGATCTGGATGTATTTCCGGTCATCAATAAAATTGATCTTCCCAGCGCAGAACCTGAGCGTGTAAAAGAAGAGATCGAGGATGTGATCGGTCTGGATGCACATGACGCACCGATGATATCTGCAAAAAATGGAATTGGAATTGAAGAAGTATTAGAACAAATTGTAGCCAAAATACCAGCTCCTGCCGGTGATCCTAAGGCTCCGCTCAGAGCCTTGATTTTTGACTCGATTTATGATCCATATAAGGGTGTTATTATCTTTTGCCGTTTGAGAGAAGGGGTGATCCGCAAAGGAACCACGATCTTAATGATGGCGACAGGCGCAAAGGCAGACGTTGTTGAGCTTGGATATTTTGGTGCCGGTCAATTCATCCCTTGCGATGAGCTGTCAGCAGGTATGGTTGGATATATCACAGCAAGTCTTAAAAATGTCAAGGATACGACGGTTGGCGATACCGTAACAGATGCAGATAATCCCTGTAAGGAAGCACTTCCGGGCTATAAAAAGGTGCTGTCTATGGTTTATTGCGGATTGTATCCGGCAGATGGAGCGAAGTATCCGGATCTGCGAGATGCTTTGGAAAAGCTGCAGTTGAATGATGCATCGCTTAACTATGAACCGGAAACGTCGATTGCATTAGGTTTTGGATTTAGATGTGGTTTCCTCGGACTGCTTCATCTGGAAATCATTCAGGAACGTCTGGAGCGGGAATATAATCTGGATCTTGTGACGACGGCCCCCGGTGTTATTTATAAAGTGTATAAAACAAATGGCGAAATGATCGAACTGACGAATCCATCTAATCTTCCGGATCCTGCAGAAATAGAATATATGGAAGAACCGATTGTCAGTGCAGAAATCATGGTGACAACAGAATTTTTAGGCTCTATCATGGAGCTGTGCCAGGAGCGTCGAGGATGTTATCTGGGTATGGAATATATGGAAGAAACAAGAGCGTTGCTTAAATATGAGCTGCCGCTCAATGAAATAATTTATGATTTCTTTGATGCACTGAAATCACGTTCACGCGGATATGCATCCTTTGATTATGAGATAAAGGGCTATGAAAAATCAGATCTTGTCAAACTGGATATTCTGATTAATCGTGAAGAGGTAGATGCCTTGTCCTTTATTGTCCATAAGGATACGGCATATGAACGCGGCAGAAAAATGTGTGAAAAACTGAAAGAAGAAATTCCGAGACACTTATTCGAAATCCCCATTCAGGCAGCAATCGGAAGCAAGGTCATAGCCAGAGAGACGGTCAAGGCGATGCGAAAGGATGTACTTGCCAAGTGCTATGGTGGAGACATTACACGAAAGAGAAAGCTGCTTGAAAAGCAAAAAGAAGGAAAAAAACGAATGAGACAGATCGGAAATGTCGAGATACCACAGAAGGCATTTATGAGCGTGCTAAAGTTGGATGATAAGAAATAAGAGGTGCGATATGGGGCGAAAATATGATGCCCTTGGGGTGTATCTACATATTCCTTTTTGCGTACAAAAATGCAAATATTGTGATTTTTTGTCAGGGGCAGCATCTGGAGATGCCATGAGTGAGTATGTGTCGGCACTTAGTCAGGAAATCATGCAGAAAGCAAATCAATATCGAGATGCATATGAGGTATGTACGATTTATTTTGGCGGTGGTACGCCGAGCTTGTTACCGGCTAAGGATGTGAACGAATTACTTGAACTTTTGCGGCAGCAGTTTGTAATTGCAAAAAATGCGGAGATCACGCTGGAAGCTAATCCCGGAACACTGAATCAGGACAAACTGAAGATGTACCTGGCAGCTGGGATCAATCGATTAAGCATCGGTATGCAGTCTACGTTTGATGATGAGCTTAGGCTGTTAGGACGCATCCATACGTATCAGGAGTTTTTAGACCAATACAAACTGGCAGTTAAACTCGGATTTTCAAATATCAATGTGGATTTGATGATGGGACTTCCGGGACAAACCTTAACACGTTTAGAACAAAGTGTAAACAGACTGATCGATTTGGAGCCAAAGCATATTTCTGTATACAGCCTGATCCTTGAAGAAGGAACTGCATTTGCAAAGCTGTATCAGCAGTCTGATCTGCCACAAGAGGAAATCGAGCGGACGATGTATGATCACACCAGACAGCTGTTAGAACAAGCCGGATATATTCAGTACGAATTGTCTAATTACGCAAAGCCTGGATATGAGAGTAGACACAACAGTTCCTATTGGATAGGAATTGAGTATTTAGGACTAGGTCTAGGGGCCTCTTCGTATATGCGTCAGACACGGTTTAAGAATACAGATGATATGAAACGTTATAAAAAATGTCCGGGTGAGCCGTCAGAAACAGAAGAAATTACGAAACGCATGCAGATGGAAGAGTTTATGTTTTTGGGGCTACGCATGAGCACCGGAATTTCTTATGAGCACTTCCATGCGAGCTTTGGCATCAGTTTGAATGAAGTTTATCAGGATGTGATCGAAAAACATGTTTCAAATGGGCTTTTAACTATTTGTGAAAACGAGAAAGGCAGACGACTGAAACTAACAAAAAAGGGAATGGATGTCTGCAATTATGTGTTTGCTGATTTTATTGCGGAAAATAAATAAAATACACTATTTTCCTTGTTATTCGCCAGCTATATTTGTATAATGTTAGGAGAATGTTTTAAAATTTGGCTGGAATTACGTACATCATGAGGTGGAGGTACAGTTATGCATAAAATCAGCGAAGAATTATTTCAAAATGCATTGGATCTAAATGAAACAATTGTATTTGAATATCATATCAAGGAGGATGTTATCAGTTTTTCTGAGAACATCAGTAAATACATCCCCCTTCCTTTACGAATCCCCGGATTTCTGGAAAAAATGAACATCAGGGGGAAGATTCATCAGGATGATATTACAAAGGCAATTGCTTTTTTTAATATCAGAGCACGTGAGGTCGATGAAAAAGTACAGGTGGATTACATAAGATTTATCAATTATCAGGGAGAGTACCTATGGTATCAGATCAAGGGACGCCTGATGCTTGATGATTATGATGAGCCGGATCTGTTATATGGAACATTGACCTATATAGATGAAGAAACTAAAAAAAAGGATGAACTGAATCAGACGACGCGTGACCGCCTGACACAGCTTTTGAATGGTGATGCTGTGATCAAGGCAGTTGAGGAATATCTGCCGACGATTCCAAAGGAAGTAATCCCGAATCTGATGATCGTAGACATCGATGACTTTTATTCTCTGGTCAAGATTTATGGAGATGTAGTCGGAGACGGTGTGCTGACTGAAGTTGCAAAAATACTGCGGAAAGCGTTCCGTGGAACAGATATCATCGGACGAGTGGATAATGACCGTTTTGTTATTTTTATGAAAGGTGTGCGTGCACCGAATGTATTGCTGGAGAGAGCTTCTTACATCTGTCAGACCGTTAAGGAAGTATGGAGTGATTATAAAGAGGGCTGTGCATTGTCTGTCAGTGTTGGTATTGCGTCAATTTATGCAAATGAGGCAGATTTTCAAAAGCTGTATGGGAAAGCTCTGCTTGCACTTTGTGATGCAAAGGAGAGTGGAAAAGATACTTATATCCTTTACACAAACGACATGGAGCGCATGGATAACAGCATCAATCCTTTGCTTAGCACAAGGGAAATGGAGCTTGTTAAGAATATTCTGAGTCCAATGTGTGCCTGGGCATATGCGGTAGATGAAAATTATCAGCTGCTATACCGTAATGATCTGCTTCAGGATCGACTTCAAAATGACAGCAAAGGATTTTGCTATCAGCAGAATAAAGGATATTCAGAACCATGTAAGGACTGCCCGATCAAGAAGATGCAGGAAAATGAGGCATCAGCTGATTATGAGGTTTATTCACCATCACTCCGCACCGATCTGCAGATGCGGACAACAAAGATCACGATGCGAAACGGAAAAAATATTTATCTGTTTGCATCGATTAAAGAAGATGTTGATGCGCAGATTACTGCAGTTAACGAGAGTACAGAACGATTTCAGAAGGCTATTTATGAGATTCAGAATATCATTTGGGATGTCAATCTGACAAAGAATATCTGTGTCAGAATGAGGGAACAGGATGTCATGACTTTAGTTGACCGAAGGATTGAAAACTATGAAACTCTTCGGACACATTATAAAAAAAGTATTGTATTTCCGGAAGATCTGGAAGAATTTAATCAGGTCACAGATCCGATATATTTAAAAGAGGCACTTAAATGCGGTAAGAGAATTATCTGTAAAGAAGTGCGCCTTTGTACAAATAGTGAGACCTATGAATGGCATAGTATTTATACGGTTTTGGAAAAGATCAATGCAAATGACGACCAGCGTGTATTCATTATCTGCATGAATATCAATGAATCTAAACGCCGTTATCTGGAAATGATTGCGACCAATATCAAGTACGAACTGATGAAGTCACAAAGCACATTCCAGAAAGAAATTGCAATGAATAACGAACGTTATGAAAATATCAATGAGATGACAGGCGTTCTTGTGTTTGAGTACAACAAGCCTGAGAATCATTATTATCTGTGCTCGATGTTTGATGAAGTTTTTAAGGTCGATCAATCGATGCTTGTCGATGAATGGTCTCTGCTTAACGGACTGAAATGTCATCCGGATGATGAAGAGAAATACGAAGATTTTAAGGAGCGCATCAGAACAGAGCTTAAGACACAAAAGATCACAGTACGTCTGTATAATAAATATGGAACAGCTGTATGGTATTCGATCATTTTACAAATGCTGCGTGGTCTGAACAATGAAACCATCCGGTTTTTAGGTACACTTCAGAATGTCAATGCAGAAATGGAAGCCAAGGTCGAAATGGAATACCGTGCAGACTATGATTCCGTAACAGGTCTGTATAACAGCGAGGCATTTTATCAGAGAGCTTCTGAGATGATCCATATGCACAACAATGCGACCTTTGCTATCCTTTCCATTGATATTGACCGTTTTAGGATTATTAATGACCGGTTTGGCATCGATGTGGGAAATAAGATCCTGCAGCAGCTTGGGCGTGCGATCAAAGAAGTCACACCTAAGCACAGCCTTGCAAAGCGATATCAGGCAGATCATTTCAGCGTGATCATGATGTATCAAAGTGATCAGGAAATAATAGATTATATGACCAGGCTGTCTGACCGTGCAGGTGAATATTTTGAAAAACAATGGTGTATTTCTTTATCCTATGGAATATATAAAGTAGTCGATAATTCACTGCCGATTCGTCTGATGTGTGATCGCGCAAGAATTGTTAAGAAGCAGATTAAGGGAAATTCATTGTCAAACTTTGCTGTATATGATGACAAGATCAGATTACAGCAGCGTGAGCAGGCAGAAATCGAGAGTGAGATGAATGCTGCACTTGAAAAGGGCGAATTCATCATGTACTTACAGCCGAAGTATGATATGATGACTGAAAAAATCTGTGGTGCAGAAGCTTTAGTACGCTGGCAGCATCCGATCAGAGGGCTTCGTGTACCATCCGCATTCCTTGATCTATTTGAGAGTAACGGCTTTATTACGAAACTGGATGTTTATATGTGGGAGGAAGCCTGCAAATATCTGGTGAAGTTAAGAGAAATGGGAATCAACGATCTGCCGATTTCAGTGAACATTTCGAGGATTCATATTCATCATTCTGATCTGGTGGCAATGCTGACCGGACTTGTGAAGAAATACGATCTTCCACCGGCTATGCTGGAGCTTGAGATCACAGAGAATCTGTTTATTGATGATGTAAAAGAGCTCTTTTCACAGATGGAAAAATTAAAAGAAGCAGGATTTGTCATAGAAATGGATGATTTCGGCTCAGGATACTCGTCACTCAACATGCTACGAAAAGCACCGGTTGATGTATTGAAAATTGATCGTTTCTTCCTAGATGAGATCATGGCTACCGAGCGAGGAAGAATCATTGTAGAAAACTCGGTACGTATGGCAAAACAGCTACAGCTGATTGTAGTGGCAGAAGGAGTGGAAACAAAGGAACAGCTTGATTTCTTACGTGGGATCAACTGTGACATTGCGCAGGGCTTTTACTTTGCCAGACCACTGCCTGTCAAGGAATATGAACAGCTCATCCAAAAACAAAGGAATGAATAATGGAAAGGCACTAACTACCTCGATGTTACATACAATATAGAAATGTTGCATCGAGGTGTCTTTTGAAAGCATTTAGAAAGCCGTTGTCTATGGAGGAGGAACGATATTATCTGGAACAATACCGGGCTGGAAATGAGAACGCTAAGCATGAGCTGATAGAGTGCAATCTACGTCTTGTTGCCCATATTGTGAAAAAGTATCAGCCTGCTGAGGAAGATCTTGAAGATCTGATCTCAATTGGAACAATCGGGCTGATAAAAGCAGTGATGACTTACGACATAGAGAAAGGGAGCCGGCTGGCTACCTATGCTGCGAGGTGTATCGATAACGAACTTCTGATGATGTTCCGAGCCAAAAAAAAGATGAACAGGGATATCTCTATTTTTGAACCTGTCGGAACGGATAAAGAGGGCAATGAGATCAATCTCCTCGATGTCTTTGAAAGTCCGATGGAGGACATTATTGAGCGGATGGAACTTGATAGAACCATCGAAAAGTTATATAATTGTATGAATAAAAAACTGACCAAAAGAGAACAGGAAATTATCATGCTGCGGTACGGACTTTTTCATGGGGAAGAAAAGACCCAGAGAGAAATAGGAACGAAGCTGGGGATCTCCAGAAGCTATGTTTCAAGGATTGAAAAGAAAGCATTGGCAAAATTGAAAGAGGCATTAAATGAATGATAAAAAATCCAAGTTGTTTGTACTGGTCACAGTTGTTCTTGTGACCCTTTTACTGGTAGAAACAGTTGCTATGGCGGGGTACCGAAATGATGCAGTGACTGCATCCAGAGCACTTAAAGAAATGGCAGCAAATGAGGATAATGAGCTTAAGGATAAGATAGAAACAATCAGAAAACTGACCGATGATTATTATCTATATGACATTGACAAGGAATCAGTAAATCAAGGCATTCTGACGGGTATGATGTGGGGACTTGGTGATATCTACTCTACCTATTATTCGGAAAAAGAAATGGAAGATATCAAACTGGATGCAGAGGCAGAGTACTATGGGATCGGGGCGGTCATGACCACTGATCCAAGTACAGGTCTGGCAACAGTCGTTAAAACCTACGAAGACTCCCCAAGTGCCGAGGTGGGGATGCTTAAGGGTGATTACATAGTAGCGGTCAATAAAGAGGATGTGACAAGTCTCGATCTGTCAACCATCGTTTCACGAATTAAGGGTGAAGAGGGGACACAGGTTGAAATACAGGTTTATCGTGCCAGTACCAAAGAATATGTTGATTTTAATGTCACTAGAAGAAGAGTGGAAATCGCTTCGGTATTTGGTGAGATGATAGATGAAAAAATCGGATACATACAGATCGAGTCGTGGGATATGCTGACAGACTCTCAGTTTGAAACCTGGATGAGTAAGCTTACGCAACAGGGAATGGAAGGATTGGTCATTGATGTCCGTAATAATCCCGGAGGCATCGTACAGGCTGCCTGTGAAGTCCTGGACTACTTCGTAGAGGACGGAGGAAGACTGGTGTATACAGTAGATAAACATAATGAAGAGGAAGACTATCTGGCCGGTGATGGACAGGATTCAGATATTCCGCTGGTTGTTCTTGTGAATGGACAGTCGGCTTCTGCATCAGAGATCTTCGCGGGTGGAATCAAGGATTATGACGCAGGTACACTGGTAGGTGAAAAAACATTCGGAAAAGGGATCGTACAGAAAATCTTTAATCTGGATAAAGGAGAAGGTGTCAAGCTGACTGTTGCGCAATATTATCTGCCAAGCGGAGTCTGCATTCACGACATTGGAATCGAACCTGATGTCGAGATAAAGCTTCCGGATGAACTTGATAAGTCAAGTGTCATTGAACAGGCAGAGGATACACAGTTACAAAAAGCACTCTCAATATTAAAAGAACAAATGGCAAATTAGGAGGAATACAGATGCTTTTTATCAGACAAGAAGATCTCAAAACAGGAATGAGACTGGCAAAGCCGATTTATAACAAAAAGGGTGTTCTTTTATATGAAAGAAATTCAAAGCTGACTACACAGGGTATTGAGTCAATCAAGAATTTTGGATTGATCGGAATCTATATTCTGGAGCCGGCAGAACCATTGCCTCCTATGACTCAGGATGATATTGAATTCGAGCGTTTTCAGACGATGTGCGTGTTTTCCATTCAGGAAGAGCTGATGTTCATCCAGGAAAAGGGAAAGTATACCAAGCTGCCATTTTTAGCAGATACGATCATTCGTTCTTATGGCGTGTTAGACCGTAAGATTAATTTTGTACAGAATTTAAGAAGCTCTGAAGACTATGTATATAAGCATTCGTTGAATGTAGCTATTCTGTGTGCCTTGATTGGGCATCAGATGAATATGCGAAGAGAGGAACTGAGTGATACAATCTGTGCAGCTGTGATCCATGATATAGGAAAGCTTAACATTCCACCGGAAATTATGAAAAAAGGAAAAAATCTGACCGATCAGGAAGCAGTAAGTGTGCGTCATTTTGAATATTCAGCACTTGATATGATCGATCAGGCGTGTCGAGTTTTTTCTCCAAGTATTAAAAGGATTGTACAACAGGCATTTGTACAAAGAGATAATTATATCAATCAGAAACCGGTTGATTTAAGTAAGGTGATCAGGGGAGCCAAAATTTTGATTGTGGCAGAGGCCTTTGATACAATGACAGCTATGAATTATAATGAGGAACCTGCTTCGGAGGTAAAGGCATTACGTGAGCTGATGCAGAATCCAGAGATCTATGATGAGCAGGTTGTTGATGCCTTGATCAAGAGCGTGAATTTTCTGGCAGAGGGCTGCAGCGTGGAATTATCAAATGGTGAAAAAGGACTTGTACTGGCTGCAAATGAGAATGACATATTAAAGCCGATGATTTTACTCTTCCGCGATAACAGCATTATAGATTTACGCCAGCAGCTGATCTATGATGATCTGGAGATTAAGGATATCATGAAAACACTGGATAACAGAAATATCATGGATCAGAATACGATCAATGCACTCAGAGGAGAAAAGGCGCAGTCTGATAATCAGAAGGAGTAACGAAGCTATGGTATCTATGCAGGAACTGCTGAAACGAGCAGATGAAGAGGGTGCTTCTGATCTACATCTTTGCGTAGGAATCCCACCAAAAATGAGAATAGACGGAAAACTGAAGAACATGCGTTATGATGAGCTGCAGCCGAGTGATACGCTGGAAATGCTGATAGAAGTACTAACGACAGAACAAAGAGAACACTTTGACCAAAAGGGTGAAATTGATCTTTCCTTTTCAATCAGAGGGCAGGGGCGGTATCGTATGACTGCCTACAAACAACGCGGAACAGTAGCTATGGCTGTCAGGCTGATGGAAAAAGATCTGATCGAAGCAGAGAAAATCGGAGTTCCTGCAGCTTTTCTAAAGCTTCATCATATAAAAAGCGGACTGATCCTGGCAACAGGACCTTCGGGAAGCGGTATTTCTACGACAGTAGCCACATTGATCGATCGGATTAACCAAAACGAAGAATCATTGATTATTACGTTAGAAAACCCAATAGAATATCTTCATGAACATAAAAAAGGAATTGTCAATCAGCGTGAGATTGGATTTGATACGACTGATTATGTGTCTGCATTGAGAAATGTGTTAAGAGAGGATCCTGATGTAATCTATATCGGCACGGTGCTTGAGTATGAAACGATGAAAATAGCACTTGCAGCTGCAGAGGCGGGATGTCTTGTGATCGGTACCCTACATACGCTTGGTGCTGTTCATACACTGAAACACATTATTCATTCTTTTCCACTTGAAGAGCAGGAAAAGATCCGGATTCAGCTTGTTAATTCACTGACTGCTATTGTATCCCAGCAGCTGGTGCCTCTTAAACATAAACACGGCAGAATACCGGCATTTGAAGTGATGCTAACAAATGCCACTATCAGAAAAGCAATCAATGAAAACCAAATAGAAGCAATCAATGATCTGATCCCACAATATGAAACAGAAGGAATGTGTCTGATGGATGATTCACTGATCAAGCTGTATCACAATGATCAGATCACAGCAGGCTATACAGTCCGCTATGCAGATGATAAAAATAGAGTCCTTGCAGCAATCGGAGAAGTAGAGGATTTTACTTGACAAAAATATGATATCGCTTATACTTAATCTTACTGATGGAAACATGAGTAAGATTTTTTTCGCTCATTCTAAGAGCTATCTCTAACAAGATCCCGCAGCACATCCGCTGCAAAATTCAAATCAATCATTGCGAATAAAAGCAATCCCACTCATAAGTAAAACACAGATTTTGTATGATTACACAAAAAAAGAGAGGAGTTAAAACGCTTTCGACGAACAATTTTTGTGTAACTCCAAAATCCCACTCATAAGTAAAACACAGATTTTGTATGATTACACAAAAAAAGAGAGGAGTCAAAACGCTCTCGACGAACAATTTTTGTGTAACTTCAAAATCCCACTCATAAGTAAAACACAGATTTTGTATGATTACACAAAAAAAGAGAGGAGTCAAAATGCTTTCGACGAACGTTTTTGTGTAATCATACAAAATCGCCCAACAAATAAAACCATTTCGCAATGACCCCACACACCCAAAAAAGGAGGAGTATATTGTTTAGTCATGTAATCTCGGCTACGATTGCAGGCATTGAGAGCCGTATCGTACAAGTAGAGGTGGATATTTCATCAGGCATGCCCGGTTTTGACATGGTCGGCTATTTAGGCAGCGAAGTAAGAGAAGCCAGAGAACGCGTTAAAACTGCATTGATTAATATTGGAGTCCGAATTCCGGCAAGGCGGATTACAGTGAATCTGTCACCGGCACATATCCGCAAACAGGGAACATCTTTTGATCTTCCGATTGCATTGGCACTGATGCAGACGATGGGATTGATTCCACCTTCACGCCTTTTTCAGATCATGGCTGTGGGAGAACTGAGCCTGAATGGCACCATTCACGGTGTTCATGGCATTTTGTCAATGGTGCTGAGTGCAAGGGCAGCAGGACTTAAGTGCTGTATCATACCAAAAGAGAATGAAGGCGAAGGAAGAGCAGTAGGCTCCATTCAGATCATCGCATGTTCAGATTTAAGTGAATTGTGGCAATATTTGTGCCGAGATGAAGAACTTTTTGAGAATGAAATCGGTCAGCTGGAAATAATAAATGAAAAATTAGATGACATACCAGAAAAATCGGAATTTGATTTTATGGATATACAAGGACAGGAGCATGTAAAACGAGGACTTGAGGTGGCAGCTGCAGGCTTTCACAATGTATTAATGACAGGTCCACCGGGTGCAGGCAAGACACTGCTTGCCAAATGTGTTCCTTCGATCCTGCCGCCGATGGAGCAGGAGGAGCAGATCGAGGTGAGCAAGATCTATAGTGTAGTCGGGCTGCTT
>JAAYYM010000308.1 GCA_012515365.1 Clostridia bacterium | reverse complement strand
CTAAATTGAAGGAATGGGGATCTGCAACAGTAACTGATGGTGTAGCTGAGTACTTAGATTACTTGGAAAACCTAGGCTGTACTGTGAGTATTACAAGTTCAGATAAGAATTCACCTTATGCAGGATTTACAACATATGAAACATATTTTGAAGTTAAGAATGATACAGTTACGTGGACTATGTACTTGTGTATTCAAGACGAAAAAGATGTAGAATATGAATTAGACATCAATTTGAAATAGTAATTGAATAAGGAAAATCGATGAAAGAAAAATGGATCATTACCACGTAATAAAGGTAATGGTCCATTTCTGTTTTATCGAGTAAAGTTGTACTGGCATGTTCATGAGTCATCACTTCGTGAAGAAATGCCTTTGATGTCAGAAGAGGTGTAAGAACAAACAATGATGTAAGTGGTGGATAAAAAGTAATCAGAATGATTGCACAGCTCAGACTTGAAAAGTCTGTTCTAGGGGATTGGGGATACTCCCCAACAAGCGAAAATGGAAAGAAGATGCCAACGTGCATTGATTGACATTTGGTATTTGTACGTACAAATGCACTGCTTGCAGGTTTTGTACCGAATTCGTGACAAAATTCGTTATACCGAAAACAGTATTATACCGAATTCTTCCCAATAGCCGCATTTCATGCGGAATACATAGAAAAAATTCGGTATAATTATTTTTCCATTCGAATAACTGATACTATAGCCTTAGCAGGTGTAAACCTGACTATATTTAAGGAGGCTATTGCCATGGAACAAAACAAAGTTACTATCAATGAACTGGCAGTGAATTTCGTTGCCGAGTTAAGGCGTATCGGTTACAGCGAAAGAACGATTTACCAAACCATCTATCGCTCGGTGCGTCATGTCGTAAAGTATTTTGAAACAGCCGGAGTGACCTTTTATTCACTGGAGACGGCGCTTGAAATGTTGGTTCAGTATAAGGAGCGAAGGGAGCTGGGAGAAATATCTGATACCTATTTCAGACAGATTCGATCTGCCATAAACCGCATGAATGAATTTTTCATTACAGGATCGCTTCAAATCAATTCCAATAAGCATGGAACGATTTACAAAATCAGTTCTGAGAATGAAAATCTGATTGACCGTTTTATTGTCTGGAAGGATTATGGAACAAATACAAAGGATGATGTCAGATGGGTTGTGAGAAAATATCTTTTCTATATGGAACAGCAGGGACATATGACAAAAATGGTAAATATACCTGTTTCTCTTGGATGATAAATGGAATGCCTTCGTCCATTAGTTTTTCTTTGATGTAAAAAGTTGCGTTATCCAAGAACAAAGCACAATTTAGATTGGCTAACCGCTCTATTTTAATCCGGTCCTTTCTAAGTTGTACCAAACCAGCCATCTGTGTAGGGTGCATTGCAATCCAAAGTATTCCATTTGTCTCTACTCTAAATATGGTATATTTTCCTTGATATACTAAAGGAAGCTTTTTATATAGTGTTTTATCTTCGGTGATAATCACTTTTTGTCGCAACACTTTTTCTAAATATTGTCTCATATTAACCTCATTTTTATAATTGTAACTCATTTTATGTTACAATTATAAAATAACATTGTTGCAAACTTTTTTCGACTAATTTCGAAAATGATACCACTGAGATTTGAACCCAATGGTGTTGTCATCAAAAAAACACATAAATTTTGCTACTTCTTAGTAATCATCATCGTCATCATTCATCCACTCAGCCTCCATTCCATTAATAGCAGCAGACACTTGTGACATATCATCACTGCTAAGAGATGCGTATTTTTCCTCAAATTCATCCTGGTCCATTGTCCATCTTCCTTCCAATAATTCATCTACTAAATCTTGATTGTTTCGTCTTCTTCCCATTTTTAATCTCCTTTTCTTATGAGCTATATAAATTGTTATTTTTTATTTCTGTATTTGTACCTAAGGCGGAAACTACAACTCCTAACAGTATTATTTAACTGTTGGTTTGAAATTTGGAAATTAGGTGATATACTTTAAAGGAGTGAATTAACTGCGCTTTTTTGCGAGGGATGATTTTTGTCCGAAAAGCAAGAAGATGGAACATTAGATAACTTTGATTTGCAGAGGTGAGATTATTTGGACTTAAAGCAGAGAGCGAAACAATTAAAAAAAGATATTCCGGCAGTTTTTCTTGCATTGAAACGCAAAGAAACACCAGTTATTTCAAAAATATTTGCTGCAATCACCATAGCTTATGCGTTATCTCCGATAGATCTGATTCCTGATTTTATACCGGTGTTAGGTTATTTAGACGATGTGATTTTACTTCCTGCATTTGTGGCACTGACGATTAAATTTATCCCGAAAAATGTGTTACAAGAATGCAGAAAAGAAAGTGAATATATGTGGGAAGACAAAAAGCCAAAGAAATGGTATTATGCGATACCAATAGTTGTAATATGGCTTTTGATTATATGGTTAGTAATAAAAGCAATATGGTTTTAAGGATACAAGAAGATGGATCTTCGATAAATTCTATCCTAAAGAATTTATCGAATTAAATTTAAGGATGTGAAAATTGGTATGAAAAGGTATATCGCCTTGTTACGAGGTATTAACATAAGCGGAAAAAATAAAATATCTATGCCAGAATTGAAATCACATATTGTAGAATTGGGTTATATGGATGTGTTAACATATCTCAATAGCGGGAATGTCATTTTTTCAGCTAATGAAGGTGATGAAAGAATTCTTGCTGATAGAATCAAAACGATGATACAGGAATGCTTTGACTTAGATGTTCCAGTTTTTGTTATTTCACAGGATAAGTTAAAAAGTTTATTAGATAAAGCTCCCGAGTGGTGGGGAACGAGTGACAAAGAGGTATATGATAATTTGATTTTAGTAATGCCTTCTACAACTGCTGAGATCATAGCTGAAAAAATTGGCAAGCCAACGAAAGGACTTGAACAGATATATATTAATGAGAATGTTATCTTCTGGTCTTTTAACAGAAAGGAATATGCCAAATCTAACTGGTGGAAAAAAACTGCAAGTACAGGAATTGGAGAAATGCTTACAATTAGGACAGTAAATACTTTGAAGAAGCTGGTACAGTATTACTCTTGTTTCTGGTGTGGACAATGGCTATTCAGTACGTGGATGTTCTGCCAATCGGACCTAGGAATTCGGAAGTAGGTTTTGCAACTGTTAACGGATACTTTCATAATTTGACAGGAACGCATATGCTAATCTATACCATTACCGACTGGCTGGGATTAGTTCCTTTGTTTGTTATGTTAGGATTTGCAATACTTGGACTTGTTCAGTTAGTAAAGAGAAAAAATTTGTTTAAAGTAGATCTTGATATCTTGGCACTTGGAGGTTTCTATATTATAGTATTTGCAGCATATCTTTTGTTTGAAGTGTTTGTAATTAATTACAGACCAGTATTGATTGACGGGTATCTTGAAGCCTCATATCCTTCATCGACAACATTATTAGTGATGTGTGTTATGCCAACAGCTATTATGCAATTGAATAAGCGTATCAAGAAGGAAAAGGAAAGAAAAGTTGTTACATATATCATTCTGGCATTCACTGTTTTTATGGTTATTGGAAGATTAATTTCGGGTGTACATTGGTTAACAGATATTATTGGTGGGGTACTCCTTAGTGGAAGTCTGGTAATGTTTTATTATTCTGTTAAAAAACTTACAGTTCGTGGATGTGTGAATACAATTTATGAAGCAAAAAACCAT
>JAAYYM010000307.1 GCA_012515365.1 Clostridia bacterium | reverse complement strand
AATTAGATCGTCGTTCTTTTACATGGTATCATGAAGGCATCAAGGACTGGTATGGGGCAACGGGAGACTATGTGATCATGATTGGAAATTCATCCAGAAATATCGTGGCACAGGAAGTCATTCATTATATCAGTGAAACCAAACTGCCTTTTGTTGTGACAAAGGATACCACAATTGGAGAGCTTCTAGAGCATGAAGAACTCAGAGAATACACCCATAAGAACCTGACGCAGCGCATGGGAGTATTGGTGGCCGATGAACAGGATATGGAAGAAAATCAGGCGGCAGCAGAAGCCATTTCTCAGGATATGCAGGAGGCTATGGTTCGATATATGCCGATTCGCTCATTAAGAAGCTTCGACGATTATCCCAATGAACGGATGCTAAAAGCAGTAGCGGAATTGAATGATTTATTGAAAAACAGTAAATGAATCGAGCAATTTGTTGAATAATGGGAAAAACTATGTTAAAATGTAATACTGTATGACTGTCAGGTGATTGCGAAACAATTTCATGAAATCTGTTCTTAGGATTGTGAGTTTCGCGACTGCCTGTGTAGAAAGGAACATGTATCTATGATTGATCAATTTGTCAGATTATCCAAAGAAGCAGGTATGAGAAGCGACTGGGTTCATGCAGCAGGAGGCAATACTTCTGTAAAGCTTTCAGAAACACAAATGCTGATTAAGGCATCCGGCTATCAGTTATGTGATGTCAATGAAGGACATGGCTATGCAACTATCAATTATAAACACATTCAGGATTTTTTTCATACGTATACAGAACAAACAGTCACCAAGGATGCTGAAGCAGCATTATTAAAAGAAGCGTTTATATCTGGAGAAAGACCATCAATAGAGACTTATCTCCATTCTTTGACCGATAGGGTCACACTCCATTCACATCCCATGCTTGTGAATGTGATTGTTTCTAGAAATGATTATGAAGAGGTATTAAAACAGTTGTTTCCAGAGGCTTTGATCGTATCATATGCAGCTCCGGGAATGGAACTGGCAATGAAATTTTATGAAGCTTACCGGGAAAAACCTTCTGAAATCATATTTATGCAAAACCATGGTTTGATTGTGAGTGGTGATTCTGTTTCAGGTGTTTTACAGAAAACGGAGCAGGTTGTTGGGATACTTGCAGATTATTTGAAGCAGGACTGCGCCCCATTTTCTATGATCACTAAAATTGATGAGCTGTTACATCGCACTGTACCATCCTATAGCGGTGTTGTTTATTTATCAGAAAATCAATCTGTTTGGCAGGCCATTAAAGCCAATGAAAACAACATGTGGGAGTATCGTTTTTGTCCGGATGCACTTGTGTATATGGGAAAGAGTGTACTGCAGAGCACGAGTGGAATCAATGAGTCAATGCTTGAACATCATCTGCAGAAATTCGGAATGCCTGGAGTTTTGCTGATTGATGGACATTTATACATAGTTGCTGATACATTAAAAAAGGCAAGGGAAGCAGAAACTGTCATTAGCTTCACTGCACAGGTTGCTTTGTTAAATCAAACTGCGGATCGTCATCTTTTATCAGAGGAAGAACAGAATTTCCTTCTGAACTGGGATGCAGAAAAATTTAGAAAGAATAAATCGTAATCACAAAGGATGAAATCAAATGAAGATCATTATTCCTATGACCGGTTATGGCTCAAGATTTATTGCAGCCGGATATAAAGAGCTTAAGCCCTTTATCAAGGTACAAGGCGTGCCTATCATTGAGTGGATTGTAAAGGGCATGTATAAAGGGGAAACGGACTTTCTGTTTATCTGCAGAAAGGAACATATTGACTCTATCAGTCATATGAGGCAGACTCTGAAGGAAATAGCTCCATCCGGAACTATTTTTGCAATCGAAGACTGGGTTAAAAAGGGACCTGTGTGGGATGTATTAAGAGCATCTCAAGTGATTGATGATGATACTCCATGTCTGATCAATTACTGTGATTTTTATATGACATGGAATTATGATCAATTTAGGAAAGATGTCATGACACGTCAGTGTGCAGGTGCTATTCCATGCTACACAGGCTTTCATCCTCATTTATTCCATGAAAAGAATCTGTATGCTTCCTGTCGCGTTGACGAGGAACAGAATCTGGTGGAAATCAGGGAGAAATATTCATTTGAACAGGATAAAACAAAGACTCTTCATTCACCGGGCGTTTATTATTTTGAATCGGGTAAAACGTTAAACAAATATGCAGGTCAACTGGTAAACAGTGATGATCAAATCAATGGAGAATACTATGCCAGCTTGATTTACAATTATATGGTAAAGGATCATAAAAAGGTATGGGTTCCCGCTAACGTAGAAAAATTCTGCCAATGGGGGACACCGGAAGATTTAGGAGAATATCTTTATTTTACTGACTTGATTAGAGGAGTTTATCAATGACAAACATTATTTTGCCTATGGCGGGTGCAGGTAAAAGATTTAGTGATGCAGGGTATCGTCTTAGTAAACCGGCTCTGCCTGTCTATGACAGAAGAACAAAAAGTATGCTTCCAATGGTAGTATGCGCAGTAAAGGACTTGCCTTTTCTGGAAAAAGACGGTGATAATCTACTGCTGATT
>JAAYYM010000306.1 GCA_012515365.1 Clostridia bacterium | reverse complement strand
CTCCAAAAGCAAATCGCCCGCTATTCACTTTGTAATCCGCCATCCCAAGCTGCGTGAAGCTCTTGAAAACTTCGTTGTTCCGGTAACGGAATGAACTAATCGCCGCCTCAAACGAAGTTGGGAGAAATTATCAGACGGGCATTGTTTTGGCAAATCAGATTGGAGAAAGTCGTAATCAATTGCATAAGTATCTTCGATTAACCGAATTGATTCCTGACATTCTTAACCTTTTAGATACAAAAGCTCTTGCACTGATGACTGCAGTTGATATTTCTCATATAGATAAAGAAGTTCAGGCTTGGCTCTACGAATATATGAGAGAGAACGGTGCCTGTAAATCATTTCAGATTATAGCTCTTCGGGAGTATCTGAAGGAGAATGGCGCAATAACTCAGATGGCTATGATCAAAGTTCTCAATGAGAATATGCCTGGCAATTCAAAGGATAGAACCCGTGTTATAAAGATTCCTCAGAAGAAGCTATGCGAATACTTCCCGGCATTCTTTGCCAGAACACAGATGGGAAATATCATCTTTAAATTACTTGAAGAATGGAAGAACGAGAATAACGGAGGTGAAGCTGATGGAGTTTAATTACTATTACGGAACAGAGGCAGATCAGTTCAGCTTTATCAGAATCCCAAAGGTTCTCCTTAAGAATGAAACATTCAGGGTATTATCCATACAGGCAAAGGTCATGTATGGACTACTCCTGGACCGTATGAGTTTATCAGTTAAGAACCACTGGTTGGATGATAACAACAGAGTCTACATCATATATCAGATAGCAGATATTCAGGATGACCTTAGATATTCAAAAAAGAAGTCAATTGAATATCTTGGGGAACTGGAGACAATTGATCTTGTTGAAAAGAGAAAGCGAGGCTTCGGTCTTCCTAATATTCTGTACGTAAAGAACTTCATGAGCAATGAAACAGTTACCTCAAGAGGTGTCGAAAAGTACACCTCTGTAAAAACAGAAAATGTTGAAGAAAGTGACAAAACTGATGGTGGAAATATTGAAGAAAGTGAAGAAAAGCCTGAAATCAATGAAAATGTGGGTATATCAGATACAAGAAGTTCACATGTGTATACTTCCAGAGGTGTCGAGAAGTTCACCTCTAGAGGTGTACAAAACGACACTTCTGGAGGTACCCATGTCAGCATCTCAGAGGTACCCGTTTGGGCACCTCTAAAGAGTAATATTAAATATATAAATACTAATATGAGTAATACCGAATCTCATCGTATCTTATCTTCGGACAGATTAGATGAGATGGATGAATATCACAATTACGAGAATCTGATCAGGTAGAATCTGGAGGTTGATATTATACTAGAACGTTATCCGTATCAGCAGGAAAAGATAAACAGTATTGTCAGCCTTATTGTTGAAACACTTATGAGCAATTCTGATTTAGCACTACAACCTATAATTCAAATCTTTATGAACCATTTATTAATATGGTTTCATATAAAGATTGAAGCACGATTCAATGAAATGGGTGAATTAGAAATAGTAACCTATAGAGAAAATTCGACAAACTAATTTGTCACGGGCTGAGAGAACAAATTCCTTAGCCCGTTTTTAAATAGTATATTTTTGCAGTAAAGGAGCGTTTTTTATTCACAAACTGCGCCTTTTCTGATACAATAAATGTGCGACATTAATTAATATTTTTTACGACTGGAATAGAGATGAATATATAAAAAACTGGAAGAAATACGATTGGGGGAATATAAGCATGTCATTAGCAAAATCCGCTTTCCTTATTAGGGATTATGATAATATACGTGAAATACTAAGAGATGTTTATATTTTTGGTTGTTATTCCAGAGATGATTTTATAGGAAAAGGCATCAGTGGTCGTAAATATGATAATGAACAGAGGCGTATAAGTGCATACCTTCCAGAAAAATTCATTCAGAAGCGACGAATGGGAAAGAAGGTTTTACTGTACTGTACATATAAAGCGGATGACTCTGCAAATAACTATCTTGCAGAAACATATCGCAATAAATCATTCACATTACTTGATGTGATGTCTTATTTTTTCATTCTTCAGATACTATCCGATGAAACGGCACGTTCGTTGCCGGAAATTCTCGATGAATTACCTGCATATAATGATGAAGCAGTCTTCACCAAGGATAACTTGCGCGTTAAGTTAGAAGACCTTGTTGATGAAGGCTTTATTTCTGTTGTTAAAGAGGGAAAGAATACTAAATATGTGGTCACAGAGGATATCTGGAAGGACTTTGCGGATGAAGAACTTAAAGATATCTATTTTTATATGGATTTCATGAAGAATACATCTCCTATAGAAATGCCATTCTACTATCTTCAAAGAAAATTGAAACTTTATCTGTATTCTGAAAGAGGTATTGACCTTGATGGAGCCGAGACACTTCAACTAAAACACAATCATTTATTTGATTCGTTAGATAATGATGTATTGCTTCAATTAATGATTGCTATTTCAAATAAGCTATCTGTAAACGTAACAGTTAAGAATAAGGATGGAGAGTCGGTTGAATCGGAAATCATTCCTGTTCAAATTATTCATGACAGTATATATGGACGCCAGTATATTCTATGCATATACAGAAATAACAATGAGTCAAGCATAATTAGGATAGATAAGATCTTTAAAATAGAGGTTGGAACAAAACTGTCAGAAACAGAACTAAAATTTACTAATCGTGAAGAATTACTCAACGATTCCTGGAGTGTATCAGGCCTTGATCAAGAAAGCAAATTAGTGGAGATAGAATTTAGATTTGATGAAAAGACTGAACGATATATCCTCGGAAGAGTAGAGAAGGAAGGCAATGGGGGTAAGATAACTAAGGTCGAAGATAGCCGCTATAGTTATACAATAGATTGCAAAGATCCGGGTGAAATGATTCCGTGGATAAGAAGTTTTGGAGAACATGCTGTTGTGATAAATAGCGGCGAATATACATTAAGAGAGAAAATCAAAGAAGATTGGGAAAGGGCGGTGAAGAAATATGAAGCTCTTTCATGAAACTGAAAATAAGTATTATGAATTGATCTCATATCT
>JAAYYM010000305.1 GCA_012515365.1 Clostridia bacterium | reverse complement strand
TGATAGGTCCTGCATATCCAGCAAATGCGTAATCAGGCAGAGCGCTCATAACAACGTCACAGATCTCGTCATAAGGGTAAATGGGATTTCCTGCGTCATCAATGTCAAGTTTCGTAAGAAACCCCATTAAGTCATCCTCATTAATAGGACATATTATAATATTTCCCTGGTCGAATAATTTTTCCATGTGTTTACAAATCTAAGGTATTAAGATATGATAGGACATCGTCCATTGAAGGTGCAGATGCCGCCCTTTTGCTTAAACAGCTGGCAATTATCGAAAAGCAACAATCCGGATCTTGCAGCTGCTCATCTGTGAATGTATAACAACTTAGATTATACTGAGATAAATACGCATTTCTTTTATCAAATTCGTATTTCCACCTTTCAGCAATTTTTGTATTAAACTCAGCTTGTGTTTTATAATCTTCTCTTTTAAGTTTGAAATGAGTGGAAGATGGACTCAATTCAAAGCATACAAAGTCAAAAGTGAAAGGATTTAAAACAGTAAAATCCATCCTGTACCTACACCTCTTTTCTGGACCCTCATAATGGAATTCTGGTATCAAAAAGGGCTCAGATAATACATCCGTGGATTGTTTGAGGTACTGTATATATCTTTGACAGATTGCCTGTTCGTACTGTGAATTTGAAAGTGTTGTCACAATGTGCAAATAAAAAATCTCAATATCCTGATAGCTTCGCATAGGATACAGTCTATTGTTTGCAGGATTCACAAATCCACCAACATGCAAAATATGGCCTATAGTCCAATAGTTATATGGAGCTCTACGCACTTCGCTATGATCTATTCGCCAAGATCCGTCAGGAAGCTGTTCTGGGGCAATGAATAATCCAAGAACCAACTGGTTGCCAAACCAAATTCTCCACAATTGACTATCTGGTTTCTGACGAATACGGTTATAGTATTCACGATAGAAATTACGCTCCTGAAACTTCAGTATGTACAGTCTGCATAGATCATCTTTATATAGTTTGGCAATATCATATACTGCAGCACCATATCCACTGGCATTTATACGCTCAATCATTCCTTTCGCCCAGGTACGTTGAAACTCGCGATAGTCATGGAATCGCGTATCAGCTACATTGGCATATTCGTTATTCTTTCCTCCTATCTTGCCATGTAAAGACTGAACCGATGTTATAGGGAAGTCCAAAATGTATTTAGTCCTATCGAGGACTTCCGGAAGCATATCTTCAAGTTCTTTAGTCAGCTCTTTGTCAAGAGCGAAAAGAGCTTCTTCCTCTACTGTTCTATTTTTCCTGACTCCTCTTGGCATGAAAAGTGTTTTTTAATATTAGCAACTAAATCGTTAAAACTTTGTGTTATCAGTTTTTGTGGCACATGCACATGATAGTCGGCAACAACATGTATTTTATCAACATCATATACAAGAGCCTCTTCAACTTTCTTCAAAAGATCTTTCTCCTGACTGCCGATGTCATTGCTTACCCTCAAACGTTCATCCATCTCATTGAGCATCACATCCTCTTTATCAATAACACGTTGCTGATCAAATGTCCACATCTGAGCAGATACCAGAGAATACCTGTCCGCGCATTCAACAGCTTTATGGAATTGTGTACTAGACATAATAGCAGGCTCTTTATCTACCC
>JAAYYM010000304.1 GCA_012515365.1 Clostridia bacterium | reverse complement strand
TCTGCTTTGAATCTTGTCATAAACTTCTTTTGCCACACCATGTGACCTGATTACAATAATCCCCTGATCAATTTCATTCAACTCACTTACATCGTTTAATACACAAACGCCCTTTTTTTCAAGATCTTTAACTACTTCTTCGTTATGAATAACCGGTCCTAATGTATAAATGTGTTCTGAGTTTCCAACCTGATCATAAACTTTTTCAACCGCTCTTTTTACTCCGAAGCAAAATCCGGCTGACTTGGCTAATATCACTTCCATATACTAAATACTCCTTTATAACTGCTTTCAAATGCCATTTCCTGCCGCATATCCGGTAGACCACGCGATTTGCAGATTAAAGCCTCCTGTCAATGCATCCAGATCCAATACCTCTCCAGCAAAATATAACCCCTTTACAAGCTTGGATTCCATTGTTTTCGGGTTGACTTCCTTTAAGGAAACACCACCTCGTGTGATAATCGCTTCCGAAAAGCCTCTTGTCCCGGTGATGGTCATACGAAAATTCTTTAATGCCGAAACAATTATTTTACGTTCCTCTCTTGTAATGCTGTGGATTAGTTTGTCTTGAGGAATCTTAATATAAGCAAGGAATACCGGGATCAGTTTAGTCGGAAGCAGCTTTGAAAAGCAATTCTTTAACTGTTTATTCTGCATTTCATGAAAATCCCGTAATATTCTTTCATCAAGCTGTTGTTCATCCAGTGCCGGTTTAAGATCAATCGAAAGCACCGGCTTATGCTTAAACTGCTCATTTGATAAATAACTGCTGGCCGATAAGATGAGTGGTCCACTTACACCAAAATGCGTGAACAGCATCTCACCAAATCCTTGATAAAGCTGCTTTCCCTGATCTGAAATACTAATACTGACATTCTTAAGAGATAATCCCTGAAGCTCAGTGATCCAGCTTTCTTCCACAACAAGTGGAACAAGGGAAGGCTCTGTTTCCTCGATCTGATGCCCCAATGTCTTTGCAAATAAAATTCCATCTCCAGTACTCCCACATGACGGATAGGAGACTCCTCCGGTCGCTACAATGACTGCGTCACCGGTTATTTTAGTTCCATCTGAAAGTACTACACCTCGTATACAGCTTTGTTCTTCTTTTTGAGTCGTAATTAACTCTTTCACTTTTGTATTAAGACGAACCGAAATAGGAAGATCCGAATGCCTGATCTGTTGTTCTAAAATTCTAATCACATCAGAGGAATGATCACTTTCCGGAAATACACGATTACCACGTTCCGTTTTAAGGTGTAGACCTCTTGTTTCAAAAAAATCCATGACAGCCTCATTGGTATAGGAATAGAACGAGCTATACATAAATTTCTTTCCGTGAATGACATTTTGAAAAAAAACATCCGGCTCTGAGGCATTAGTCAGGTTACACCGTCCTTTGCCTGTAATGAAAAGTTTTTTCCCCAGCTTCTCATTTTTTTCGATTAATTCAACTTTATTTCCATTTTGAGCAGCTGTAATTGCAGCCATCATTCCGGCTGGTCCGCCACCGATTACTATAATATGTTTCATGAATCCTTCTTCCTATTTTACTGTCCGGCAAATGCATGATAAGCATCCTCAAGCATTGTAACGATCTCTTCTTCTGAAAGATCAAATTCCCCACTAATTGACATACATGCAATTCCATGTATAAAAGTAAATATCTTCATGAAAATCTGACCGATCTGATCAGGATCTGCATTCTTTATCCGTTTGATCTCATTGATAACAAATCCCTGATGATTACTGCCATTGATCAAGTCATACATTGTCTGATCATCATCATGTTTACTCAGAAACAGAATTTCAAACAGCTTAGGTTCTTCCTGCGAGAATTTAATATAAGCAAGTCCCAGATCAACAAACGGCACCTCATTTTTCTTTTCATAGGATTCATAATATGCTTCATAATATTGACGTGTCTGATCAAACAATTCTTTTAGCAAATCATCCATTTTACTGTAAATTCTAAAAATCGGCTGCGTGGAACATCCAATCTTATCAGCAAGTTTTCTTGCTGTAACCATCATAACTCCCTGTTCCTTTGCCATATCAAAAGCGCCATTCAATATTAATTCCCTGGTGATAACTTCTTTTCTTGCCATAAAGCAGATTCCTCCAATCAAAGAGTAAAAAAAATGACAGGTATCGATTACACTATACCTGTCATTATAACATACGTTATTTTACTTTGCTATAGAATATTATCCGTTTTTATACAGGATAAGCTCCATTTTTAGAATCAGCTTTTGTCATATCCACTTTTTCCTGCTGTGCCTGACGATATTTAAAGAAGTCAGTAGCAACCTGTGGGAATAATGCATATGAAAGAACATCTTCATCCTGCTGTTTCCATTCTTTCATTTCAGCTTCCAGCTTATCAAGTTCGTTAGGAATCAAATCTGCTGGACGACATGTAATTCTTTCTTCACCAGGGATTACCTTATCAATAATTTCCTGATTCATAGGTTTTACAGTCTGACCATATTCACCTTTAAGAACAGCTTTTGTTTCCTTTGTAGCCATTTTATATCTTTCACCCATCAATACGTTAAATACAGCCTGTGTACCAACGATCTGTGATGAAGGAGTAACAAGTGGTGGCTCACCAAGGTCTTTACGAACTCTTGGAATCTCCTGAAGCACTTCATAATATTTATCTTCTGCATTCTGCTCTTTAAGCTGTGAAACCATGTTTGAAAGCATTCCGCCTGGTACCTGATATAATAAAGTTTTAATATCAACACCCATAACTTTAGGATTCAGTAATCCGTTAGCAAGACATTCATCTCTGAATGGTCTGAAGTAATCAGCAATTTCAGCTAATAACTTCTGATCATATCCTGTATCATATGGAGTTCCTTTGAAGGTTTCAACCATAACCTCAGTTGCAGGCTGTGAAGTACCCATAGCAAGTGGTGACATTGCACAGTCGATCACATCTACACCTGCTTCTACAGCTTTCAAGTAAGTCATTCCGGCAACACCTGATGTGTAATGTGTATGAAGCTGAATCGGAAGCTTGGTAGCACTCTTCATTGATTTGATCAGTTCTTCTGCTTTATATGGTACTAACAGACCAGCCATATCTTTGATTCAAATAGAATCTGCACCCATTTCTTCGATTTTCTTAGCCATATTCATCCAGTATTCCATTGTGTAAGCATCGCCCAGTGTATAGGATAATGCAACCTGTGCATGTCCTTTTCCTGAGTTTTTCTTTTCTTTATTGGTTGCATCAACTGCAGCCTGAAGATTACGAAGATCATTCAGACAGTCAAAGATACGAATAATATCAATACCATTTGCAATTGACTTCTGAACAAAGTACTCAACAACATCATCAGCATAAGGACGATATCCAAGAATATTCTGTCCTCTGAAAAGCATCTGAAGTTTAGTCTTTGGAGCACCCTTTCTAATTTTTCTTAATCTTTCCCATGGATCTTCTTTTAAGAAACGTAATGATGCATCAAAGGTAGCACCGCCCCAGCATTCGATTGAATGATATCCTACGTTATCCAGTTTTTCAAGGATAGGAAGCATTTCTTCGGTAGGCATTCTTGTAGCGATCAAAGACTGATGCGCGTCACGTAAAATAGTCTCGGTAATCTTAATTGGTTTCTTTTCTATATCAGACATTTTTTCTCCTCCTAATTTTTTTTAAACTCCAAATATAGCCATAAATGTACCAGCTGCAACTGCTGTACCGATAACGCCTGCTACATTTGGTCCCATAGCATGCATCAAAAGGAAATTGGTAGGATCAGCTTCTGCTCCGACTTTCTGTGAAACCCTGGCTGCCATAGGAACGGCAGAAACACCAGCAGAACCAATCAACGGATTTACTTTGCCCTTAGTAGCAATACACATGATTTTACCAAAGATAACACCGGCAAATGTACCAAACGCAAATGCAACCAAACCAAGTACAACGATTTTCAGTGTAGATACTTTCAAAAATGCTTCTGCACTCGTTGTAGCACCAACTGATGTTCCAAGCAGAATAACTACAATGTACATAAGTGCATTTGATGCTGTATCTGTCAGCTGTCTTACAACTCCTGATTCTCTGAACAGATTACCTAACATCAGCATACCAATCAACGGTGCTGTTGTAGGAAGAATCAGACATACAACAATCGTAACAATAATAGGGAACAGAATTTTTTCCAGTTTAGAGACCGGACGTAACTGTGCCATTTTAATTTTTCTTTCTTTTTCAGTCGTAAATAATTTCATGATTGGCGGCTGAATAATTGGCACAAGTGACATATAAGAATAAGCTGCTACGGCAATCGGTCCAAGTAAAGCTGTCTGTCCAAGTTTTCCTGCAAGGAAAATTGATGTAGGACCGTCAGCACCACCGATAATAGAAATGGCTGCTGCTGCTTTGTCATTGAATCCAAGTGCGATCGCACCAAAATATGCTACGAAAATACCAAACTGTGCTGCTGCTCCAAGTAAAAAGCTTTTTGGATTAGCAATTAGTGGACCAAAATCTGTCATTGCGCCTACACCCATAAAGATCAGGGAAGGCAATATTGCCCATTCATCTAATAGATAGAAATAATGGAGTAAACCACCTGTTCCATTTGCGGAATCTTCTACTGACATCATGATATCCGGATAAATATTTACAAGCAGCATACCAAACGCAATCGGTAACAATAACAATGGTTCATACTCTTTCTTTATCGCAAGATAAAGGAAAAGACAGGCTACTGCTATCATAACATAGTTTCCACCGGTCAAACCGAAGAATGCTGTCTGATGCAATAGATTATCCAAAGTATTTACTATATAAGACATTTTAAGACCTCCATGTTATTTTTCTGATTGCTTTCATTAGTTAAGTGTTGCAAGTGTTGCTCCTGCTTCAACAGCATCTCCTACAGCTACATCAATACTTGCTACTGTACCATCATTAGGTGCAACAACAGGGATTTCCATTTTCATAGCTTCCAGAATGATTACAGTATCTCCGGCTTTGATTGCCTGTCCTACGCTGGCTTCTACCTTAAATACTTTACCTGCTGCACCTGCTTCGATCTTAACGGATCCTGCACCTGCTGCTTTTGGTGCTGCAGCCGGAGCTGCCTTTGGTGCTGCTACAGGAGCTGCCTTTACTGGTGCTGTAGCTACTGCACCTGTTGCTGCTCCTTCTTCTACGGTTACATCATATACATTTCCATTAACTGTAATGGTATAATTCTTCATTGTTATATCCTCCTGTTCATTAGGCCTTTTGCCATTTATTTGTTTTTGATCTTCTGATACTTCTTACCACAAATCCATCTGCAGATCCACCGCCTGCTTCTTCAGAAGCAGCTATAGCTGCTGTAATGACAGCTACTAATTCAAGATCATCTGAAAGCTCTTCTTTTTCAATAATCTGTGCAATTGTCTGATCTACAGCATTACTTTTTGCAGAAGTTTTATTTTTCTTACTGAATTTTTCCTGAATCTTAGGAATGAAAGAAAACCAGCTGATAATGAATGAAATCAGTATCAACACACAAAATACGGTACCCATACCCAATAATGTATTAAGTCCGGCTTTTTCCATCTTCTCTCCAAATGTATATTTAACATTTGCAGCAGCAGATTTCATGGTACTGTTCATATCATTTTCAAAAATGATTTCCACATCAACATTTCTTACATCGCAAAGCACATTTACTGTTACAATGATTTCCTTATCGTTATCCTGAGAAAATGTATATCCGCCAATACTCTGCGGAACACCAATTTCCGGTAATGCTTTTTCCCATGAATCCATGGCAGTGATCATACCATTACCATCAACAGTCAGTCCAGCCTGCTGTAACAGAGCTTCAACATATTCCGGTCCATTTGTTGTAAGTTCAGCCACGCCTTCAGGATTCTGTCCTGTTGAAACTAAAATTGTAGTAATCATTTCTGCACGCTTTTCCAGATCAGCTTTTTTTTCTGATGGAATTGGTTCACGTTCTGCTACAAAACTACATGCAGTCATTCCAAAAACACAGGCGATAAGACATAGTATTAATCTTAGCTTTTTCATATTAAATGTCACCCTTTCTAGACTGTTCCATGTTTTTTGCCTGGTCGATCTTCTCTCTTTGTAAATAACATTTCAAAAGCACCGATCACATATTTTCTAGTATCACATGCGTCGATGATCTGATCTACATAGCCTCTTTTTGCTGCTGAAACAGCACTTGTCTGAAGTGCTTCATATTCAGCTGCTTTTTCATTGATCACATCTGAACCCTGTCCTTCGTACATGATTTTTGCAGCAAATTTGCTGTCCATCACACCGATTGAAGCTGTATTCCATGCAAATGTCATATCAGCACCAATTGCTTTTGAGTTCATTGTTACGTAAGCACTTCCAAATGCCTGTCCGATAATTACATTTACTTTTGGAACAGTTGCATTTGCGAATGCATATGTTAAGCTGGCTGCAGCTTTTGCCATTTTCTTTTCTGCACACATAGTAGCCTTAAAGCCCTTTACATTTGTAAGAGACAATACAGGAATATCAAATGCATCACAGAAATTAATGAATTCAGCCGCCTTAAATGCGCCTTTTGCTGAAAGTACATTATCAAATGTATCTGTCTTCTCACCTTCTGCGTTATAAACCTCAGTACGGTTTGCAACAGCACCGATCGTTGTTCCGTTTAATTTGATAAAACCGGTTACCATTTCTTTTGCATAGTCAGCCTTTGTTTCAAAAAAGATCTGATTATCAGCGATCTGAGATAATGCAATAGATGTATCTCCAACACAGTTTGCAAGAGTGCTGCTTGCTCTGTTAAGATCATCCGAGCATTCATCAAATGCACCGTTTTCTTCATTATTTGCAGGCAGCATGGAAACTAACTGTCTGATCTTTGCAAAGATTTCAGCCTCTGTTCCTGCTACATCAACATTTCCTGTTTCTTCACATTGAAATTTAGCTGCTGAAGTATCGCATTTTCCAATTTCATTTTCATCAATCGCATTTGGTGAATTAACAAATAAGCTTGCCTTTTCTGCCATAAATGTGAAATCTGTCATAGTTGGGAATAATGCAAGACCGCCGCCACAGTTGCCAAATACAGCAGTAATCTGTGGGATGACTCCTGAAGCCATAGTCTGTGCTTTATAGATTTCTCCGAAAGCATTTAAGGCATCAGTTGCCTCCTGAATTCTTAATCCTGCTGAATCAAGCATACTGATGACAGGTGCACCCATCTTTAATGCCATTCCATACAGATTAACAATTTTCTTTGCATGCATTTCACCTACCGAGCCGTTCATAACTGATGAATCCTGGCTATATACATATACCAGACTGCCATCAATCAAACCATATCCGGTGATAACACCGTCGGCCGGAGTGTCTTTTGGATCCATGTTAAAATCTGTAGCTCTTGCAGACACAAGACCACCAATTTCAACAAAACTGTTTTCATCGAGTAAAGAAGCAATTCTTTGTCTCGCTTGAGATGTGTTACTCATTTTGTTTGGCCCTCCATTTTATATAAATATTTATTTAAACATGATTTGCGAAGATATATATACATAAATTCGCACTATCGATGATTATAACACAGTTTCTTCGTTCCGCCTAGCATGATTTTTCATTTTTTATGATATTTTTATGCGAATACGAAAACGAGGTTCCTGTTTTAAAATGCATCTTTACATTTTAAAACAGGAACCCCATTCTTTACTGTCATTATTTTATTCTGATACAGCCACTGCTGACTTCTGCACGAATTGAATTTTCAGGATTTTCACCTATGA
>JAAYYM010000303.1 GCA_012515365.1 Clostridia bacterium | reverse complement strand
GCGGTTTTTCTTCTCTTCAGGTATTCGTTCAGCCAATACCATTCGTATAAACTCACCCTTTAGGGATATATCATGCTGATAATCTTCTATATGAAGTTCCAATCGCGTCCTGTCATAAATCTTTAAAAAGAAATAGTCTTCGGCAAACTTCTTGGTCAGATAATCAACATCCTTCATCGTTTCGACTTCAACACTGCCCTCCAATATAATTTTCACAAGACTTTCCTTTGGTATTTCTAAAAGGCTTGTACTGATTGCATTCTCTATCTCATAAGAAGAAACTAATCCTGTCAGATCTATTGGCACCTCATATAAGGTTCGCTTTGCAAATGGCATAAAGTGCGGTAATACGCCCTCTTCCGTCACCTCCAACAATACAAATCCCTTCTCACCGCATTCATCAAATCCTCGACCCTCAAGGCATCCCGCATAACAGTACACACCTCTTTTATCAAGTTTTTGCAATTTGTAACTATGTAGATGTCCCAATGCCAAATAATCAATATTCTTATTCGACAATTCACGCAAATTAATAATTTCGCTCTGCTCCTTGCCATGATAATTCGATTCCTGTCCATGCAGAACTACAATATTCACCTGATTCTGGTTAAGATACAAGGTATTATAAATCCGTAAATTATTCTCCTTACACAATTCAACACCACTAATGTTCACATTGCCATATTCATAGGCAGTCCAATCATTCCCGAATCGTTTCAGATTAGGCGGAAATGTCTCTTCTTCTCCCCAAAATCCCTCTTCCTCATCATGATTGCCACGTAAATACAGAAAGTCTATCTCAGGATGTGCATTCACGGCATCCAACACAATCTTTCGTGTCTTGGCTGTTACATGCTTTGTATCAAACAAATCGCCTGCCACAATAATCACACGAACATCCTGCGCTGCACCATACTCCACCATCGCACAAAATGTCAGCAATAATTCATCCTTACGCTGCTTTGCCTGTTCCTTTGTTAAGTTTGCTTCCATCTTTGAATCCAGATGAATATCCGCACAATGTATGACTTTCATGTAGCACCTCCGTATGATTTATCTTACCACGCTCGAACGTATGTTTCAAGTACTTTTACAACCTTGACAGAAATACCCGCATACTGTAATATTTCAATTAATATATTTAGGTAATTGCGAAACGAGTTCGAAATCATAATTTAAAAGAGGGAAGAATTGCTGCATTGCAGCAATTCTAAGATGGAAAGCAAATCCTCCTAAATTTGGGCACACTTAATAGAACTAATAAGCTTATTGAGTTGGTAAGACCTTAAGATGCTACTAGTAGAGGCTTGAGACTTCGAATGAGCTGATGCTGATGTATTTTGTCTGCGAGAACAACCGATATAAGTTGTGCAATACCAGCAAGAATTAGGTCAGCATGAAGTGTTTTTTCATTCTGGGTTTTTCGTTTGGCAAGACAAAAACTGTCTTTGAAATGGTTAATGGATCGTTCAACAGTTGTTCTTATTTTATAGGTGGAATCCCATTCGGGCGTTCCTCTAAGGATACCTGGATAAGCACGCAAATCTTGCTCTGGATAAATGTAGATCATCCGTCCGCATTTAGAATTAGTACATGGAGATTCACAGGTACATTTTCTGTGGGAACGTTGTGTTTCCGGATTATAGTTCCAGATCATTTTTGGACACACAAACTTATATTTTTTGATTCCATTCTTAGTCACAGTGATGCCTTCTGATTTCATTGGAAGATCAGAGTCGCAAGGACAACAAGGGATACCGTTCTCATTAATAATATATTCACTTTTAATTTTAGACCGGGCATTTAGCGGAATATAAGCCTTTTCAAATCGGCGGTTTTCGCCAAAAGAATCTTCAGCGAGAAGAGCTTTATAAACAGCGATAGAATCAAATGCAGAGTCGCCCAAAAAGGTTTTTGGATTTATAAGAGGATGAGTTTTAAAGAAATCAATTAATGTAGGAATAAGAAGTCTAGCGTCATGGATGGATTTATCTGCGTTAGGAGAATCGGATTTTTTATTAGGTGTCAGAGCTGGATGAGCATTCATAAAATCCTTGTTGTAGAAATCAAGATGACGAACAATACCAAGACCATTTGTAACAATGCCGATTTTATAAACATAGCAGAAATGACCATCGACGTATAACTGCTTGATTTGGTCATTCGCAGAAGCGTGTGAAGGCATGGAACCATAAGCTGCTTTATAAGGATCATAGTTTTTATCGAAATGGTTTGTTTTTGCATAAGCTTTGAGCTGTTTAATGATTTTGTTGGCAAATTTAGGATTGTTTTCTGTAACCCAGGCTTCAATACCAGAGGAATCAAAGATTGTCATATCCGACTTTGCAGAGTCGATTGCTTGACAAATTGGTTCGGTAATATCGACGAGGTTATCAAAAACTAATTGTAAATCCGAAAGGAATTCTTGTTTAAAACGAGTTATTTTGGAGGCATCGGGAACTTTGGAAAAACCACAGAATTCTCGAAGATGCCTGGAATAATTCAGGAATACAAGAAGTAATGAGTCAGTAGAAATTGAAAAAATCCGCTGAATGATAAGTGCCCATAAAAAAGCATGTAGAGGGTATTTACGGGAACGCCCCGTTGATGCATAGAAGTGATTCCGAAAGGAATCGGGAATAATTTCATCAAGATTAATGTTAGATTGAAGAAGAGACAGAAATTCAGGTTTATCGGATTCATAAATATCCTGACAATCTGAAAAAACATCTGCCAACGAAAGCTGATTACATGGTATAATGGCCATAGAATAACTCCTTTCAGGATGGTGTTTAATTGTTTCTCGACAATTCAATTATAACATACCTGTGAGGAGTTATTCTATTTTCAACAGTAAAAAAGCCCATAAAATAGGGGATTGTGGCGTTTCGCAAACGCCTATGATATAATGTATATAAGAGGAGATAAACTATGCATATATTTATTGATCGTGAACCTGAAATGAAAACACTAAAAAAAGAATATTCAACAAAAGACTCATCACTTGTGATTGTTTATGGAAGAAGGCGCGTAGGAAAAACCACACTTTTGACTGAGTTCATCCGTGAAAAACAGGCTCTCTATTTTCTTGCCACACAAGAATCCGAAGTCTTGAATCTTGCCGCCTTCAAAGATAAAGTTGCTGAATTCACAGGCAACGATTTGTTATCAGAAACTACGATTGACAAATGGGACACCGCATTCAAGGCAATTGTCTCTCACAGTTTTAAGCAAAAACCCATTATTGTAATTGATGAGTTTCAATATCTCGGAAAAACCAATCCCGCTTTTCCCTCCATATTTCAACGTATATGGGACCAAGTTCTAAAAGAAGCCAACATTATGGTGGTACTATGTGGCTCGCTC
>JAAYYM010000044.1 GCA_012515365.1 Clostridia bacterium | reverse complement strand
ATGTCAATCTATCATCACCTAAAGCTTGATAAACTCGACTGTACAGTAGCCATTATCAAAAATGCCAAGAGTGATAAGATGGGTAAAAAAGATATCCTGAAGGTAGAATGTGACATCAATATGCTTGATCTGGACATTCTCGGATTTATTGATCATAATATCACTGTGAATGTGATCAAAGATGGGGAAATCGTAGCTAAAAAAGATCTTATTCTTCCAAAACAGATTACCAATGTGATCAAATGCAGAAATCCCAGATGCATTACTTCTATCGAGCAGGAGCTGGCACATGTCTTTATCCTGGCCGATGAGGAAAATGAGGTTTATCGGTGTAAATACTGTGAAGAGCATTATACGGCGCAGTGAGACGGGATTTGGGTGTGATGTTTTTGCGTTGTGGAGGGGATTTTTGTGTGTTCGCGGGCAAAATGATAGATTTAAAATGTCCTCCATATTGGAGGACATTTTAGGAATTGATTGTTTGGCTGATTTATTTTAGGAGACTCCAATCGGCGCAGTCCCATACCTTAGTGACAATTCCCTGATAGAATTCAGGTTCGTGGCATATTAGCAAGATGCTTCCTTTGTATTCGATCAAAGCTCGTTTTAGTTCTTCTTTCGCATCTACATCGAGATGATTGGTTGGCTCGTCAAGCAGGAGGATATTTGTTTGGCGGTTGATTAGTTTACATAATCTCACTTTTGCCTGCTCTCCTCCACTGAGGACACGTACCTGACTCTCAATATGCTTGGTAGTCAGTCCACATTTAGCAAGTGCTGAACGAACCTCATACTGCGTCATTCCGGGAAATTCCTCCCACAACTCTTCAATACATGTTCTCCTATTTTCTTCTTTGATTTCCTGTTCAAAATATCCGATTTCCAGATAATCACCTAGTACAACTTTTCCACTAATTGGCTTATTCAGTGAAAGAATGCTGCGCAGTAATGTCGTTTTACCGATTCCGTTTGCACCAACCATCGCAATCTTTTCACCACGTTCCATAGCAAGTGTGAGCGGTTTTGAGAGTGGTTTATCATACCCGATCACAAGATCTTTTGTTTCAAATATGTATCGTCCCGGTGTTCTGGCTGTCTGAAAATGAAATTCTGGCTTTGGTTTTTCTCGGTCAAGCTCAATCACTTCCATCTTATCCAGCTTCTTCTGACGCGACATCGCCATATTACGTGTTGCAACTCTTGCCTTATTTCTGGCAACAAAATCCTCAAGCTCTGCGATCTCCTTCATCTGCTTTTTATAAGCAGCTTCTAGCTGCTGTTTTTGGGCCTCATGCACTTCTAAGAACTTATCATAATCCCCAACATAACGGTCAAGTCTTTGATTTTCCATATGATAAATCAAATTAATGACACTATTTAAAAATGGAATATCATGTGATATTAAAATAAACGCATTCTCATAATTCTGCAGATAGCGCTTCAACCAGGTAATATGCTCTTCATCCAGATAGTTCGTTGGTTCATCTAACAGCAAAATATCTGGCTTTTCCAGCAGAAGTTTTGCCAACAATACTTTGGTCCTCTGTCCGCCTGAAAGCTCTGTCACATCCTGATCAAGTCCAATTGCAGTCAGTCCAAGCGCCCTTGCCACCTCTTCTACTTTTGCATCTATCATATAAAAATCATGATTTGTCAGCAAATCCTGCAATACACCTGCCTCTTCCATTGCCCTCATCATTTCATCTTCTGTCAGTTCTGCCATGTTTTCATAAATCTGATTGATTTGCTCTTCCCATTCATACAAAAAAGTAAAGGCACTTTTTAATACATCACGGATCGTCATTCCCTGTTTTAATACTGCATGCTGATCTAAATATCCGGCACGTACATGTTTTGCCCATTCGATTTTGCCTTCATCCGGCTGACGTTTTCCAGTGATAATATCCATAAAGGTGGACTTACCTTCTCCGTTTGCTCCCACCAGGCCAATATGCTCTCCCGCCAGAAGACGGAATGAAACATCCTTAAAAATAGCACGGTCGCCAAAGCCATGACTCAGATGCTCCACACTCAATATACTCATAATCATTCTCCATTTCTTTTTAATTTCTATCTTAATCCAAATTAATTTTTATTTTATTTCATCTTAATCTGAGTGAATCTATATCTTTATTCTCTTATCAAGCATCTGCCGTTCCCTGCGCAAATTTCTTACGTAAAGCAGCTCTGTCTGCGTTTGAGATTGCCTGATGCAATTGATTCAACACCTTCTTTTTATCGGTACTCCACATTGGCGCGATCAGGTTTTTCCTGCTTCCATCCCCAGTCATTCTGTGGATAACCATATGCTCCGGGAGAATGGCAATGCATTCAGTAACAAGCGTTATGTATTCATCCTGTGTAAGCACTTCGAATTTACCTGCCTGATACTCCTTTGCAAGATCCGTATGCTTTAGCACATGCAACAGCTGCAGCTTAATCCCCGAAGCACCTGAGTGTCCAACATAATCTACTGTCTGCAACATCATGCTTTTATCCTCACCCGGTAATCCGAGGATCACATGCACGATGATCTGTTCTATTCCGATTGCCCTCAGTTTCTTCACTGCCTCATCAAAAACAGGCGTCTCGTACCCTCTTCGGATATAAACAGCACTTTTTTCGTGAATGGTCTGAAGTCCAAGCTCCACCCAAACAGGTTTTCTTTTGTTAAGACGCTTGAGCAGTGCAAGCACATCATCTGAAAGACAATCCGGTCTTGTTGCAATCGAAATCGCAACCACATCCTCTTCTTCCATGGCCTCACTAAAGATTCGTTCCAAATAATCAATCGGACCATAAGTATTTGTAAACGCCTGAAAATAAGCTATGTAAACTCCATTCGGATTCTTATGTTTCACACGTTCCTTAGCCTTTTGAATCTGACAAGAGACAGAAAATGCGGCCTGTTCCGCAAAATCTCCGGAGCCATCCGCACTACAAAAAATGCAGCCACCCGTTCCTAACGTTCCATCACGGTTCGGGCATGTAAGACCTGCATGTAAAGCCACTTTATATACCTTTGTACCAAAACGTTCCTTCAGGTACTGACTGAATCCATAGTATTCCATAACAAACCTTTTCTATATTGAATTGTAAGCGGGCCGATAAGCCGGGTTATGTCCGCAGAATACAACGTATCCTGCACGAATGATCATCTATCTGGTACTACTGTTGCCAGTAGTCTCAAGCGACCCACCTGAAGGCGTGACGGGCAGCCACATAGCCTTCTATTCGGTCTTGCTTCAAATGGGGTTTACAGCTGCCCCATATGTTACCATATGGGCGGTAGTCTCTTACACTGCCGTTCCACCCTTACCAAACAATATGGCGGTATATTTCTGTTGCACTAGCCTTGGAGTCACCTCCACCGGACGTTATCCGGCATCCTGCCCTATGAAGCCCGGACTTTCCTCACCTGCGGCCTTTCGGCACTTGCAGGCGCGATCATTTGTCCCACTTACAATTACAATCAATTATAAAAATACACTTATATCAATTATACATGAAAACATCCGCCACCTACAAATTCTCTGATAATAGAATTCGTCGGAAGCTGTTCCGTATTAACACCCAGAAAATATTCTAAGAATTTGAGCAGTCTCTTTGCCTCATGATATTCCGGACTATCCTTTGGAACACTAAAAAGCAGTGGTTCTGCAAACTGTTTCAATACTGCCAGCTCATAAATTAAAGCGGAATTAAACATCGCATCTGCAGACTCCTGAAATGGGAAGATATTTTCCTCTTCACCTTTTCTGACAGAATCCCACATCGAAAGCGTCTTTTCAGCAGAAGCACCTCTTGTTCTCGCATCACGCACCATACGTCTGATCAGTCTGCCATCCGTTGTAGCGATTCTATTGTGCTCATCTACATTTAATGAAGTCAGCGCACTGATGTAAATCTTATATTTGCTTTCATTTGGTAACGCATAAGACAGCTTATCATTCAGTCCGTGGATACCCTCAATGACGAGCACATCATTTGCTCCGAGCTTTTTATAATTGCCTTTATACTCACGCTTTCCAGTCTTAAAGTTAAAAGTCGGTAGCTCTATTGTCTCTCCATTAAGAAGTGCCACCATATCATGGTTAAAGCCTTCTACATCAATGGCTTCCAGACATTCAAAGTTATAATTTCCATTCTCATCAAGCGGGGTTTTCTCACGATCCACAAAATAATCATCGACAGCGATCGGATGCGGAATCATACCATGCGTGCGAAGCTGTACAGATAATCTGTGTGAAAATGTCGTTTTTCCTGAGGAAGAAGGTCCCGCGATCATAACAAATTTCTTACTTCCATGCGATGCAATATCAGCTGCTATATCAGCGATTCTGCTTTCCTGTAGGGCTTCCTGGATCAAGATCAAATCACTGATTCCACCCTCACAGATCACATCATTTAGGGCACCTACCGTATCAATCCCCAGCTTATCACCCCAGCTTGTTGCATCCTTCATAACCTGATACAGCTTCATCTGTGGCTCAAAAGGTGGTAGTACACCCGGATTTTTACGTACAGGCATCTGCAGTACAAATCCAGTATCAAACGGATATAGCTTGTAACTGTCTATGTAGCTCGTACTTGGAAGCATATAACCATAATAATAATCCTTTAAACCCTCCAGTTCATAGATATTGACCCTGGAAGCACGACGATATTTAAATAAACGTTCTTTGTCTTTCATTCCGAGATTGTGAAACATTTCTATCGCGTCACCGACAGGTATGGAATATTTTGAAATCGGAAGATCTGCTGCTACCAGCTCATCCATTCTTGCCTTAACTTTTTCAAGAAATGCCTCGTCGATAGAAAATTCTCCATATGCATTCACAAAATATCCTTTGCTGACAGAAAACTCGATCTTAATCTTTTCAAGCTTCTCTTCCCCAATCACATCATGGATGGCCTTAATCAGGACCAGACACGCTGTTCTTCGATAGGATTTGTATCCTGATTTATCCATTATGGTTCGAAACGACAATTCACAGTCCTTTACAACCTTTTTATGTAATTCATTCAGTTTTCCATCTACCAGTGCCAGTGCGATCCGAGCCGGATAATTTTGCTGGACCTCATGTGCTATTTGAAGATAGCTTGTACCTTCTTCATATTCTTTTTCTACATCATCTACGATCACTTTATAACTTGCCATTCACGTCACCTCTCATTTTCCCAGCTGTCTCTGCCAAACTGGTAATACTTAAGTGCTTCACTGATCAATTCTAGCTCCGCATTGATTTCACTTTTACGTATCATGATCCGCTCTGTCTGTTCCTTATGATCCAGCTCGTTTAACAATTCCCTTAAAGTCTGTCTCTCTTTTTTTAGGAACAGGTTTAATACAGGATTTTCCTCCTGTAACAGAATCCGTCCATATTGAAACTCGACTTCCTTTTGATAATCCATCTGTCCATGTATCACCTTCATCATCGGATAAAACTTACCATCCTCATAAACCATAGATTCCGACAAAATGTGATACCCTTGTTCCTGCAAAAAATGTCTGAATTGACACACCTCTGACTGTGGCTGCAGGATCAGTTCCCTTACATCCTTAAGGATCAAAGCTCCTTCTTTCAAAATATGCTGCATCAGCGGTCCACCCATACCTGCGATCAATACGCAGTCTGCTTCATTGGGCTTTAATGCCTCTACTCCATCTGAAAGTCTCGTTTCGATCAGGTCTGTGAGTCCGGCTGCCTCGACATGCTCCTTTGCTCTTTCAAGAGGTCCGACCCCGATATCCATGGCAATCGCCCGGGGAATGATCTCATGCTCCACCAGATAGATGGAAACAAATGCATGATCACAGCCTACATCTGCAACAACACTTGATGGTGTTACCATATTGGCTATGCTCAATAGCCTTTCTGACAATTCCATGTGCGCCGCTCCTAATCAAGATAATCTTTCAGTTTTCTGCTTCTGCTCGGATGTCTTAATTTGCGCAGTGCCTTTGCTTCGATCTGGCGGATACGCTCTCTGGTTACATTAAATTCTTTTCCTACCTCTTCCAATGTTCTGGCACGTCCGTCATCCAGTCCAAAACGTAAACGCAATACCTTCTGCTCACGCTCTGTCAGTGTACCAAGTACTTCGACCAGCTGTTCTTTTAAAAGTGTGAATGCAGCAGCATCTGCCGGAACCGGTACATTATCATCCTGAATAAAGTCCCCAAGATGACTGTCTTCTTCTTCACCAATCGGTGTCTCTAACGATACTGGCTCTTGAGATATCTTTAAAATCTCACGCACACGCTCCACAGGAAGATTCATTTCCTCAGCAATTTCTTCCGGAACCGGCTCTCTTCCTAATTCCTGAAGAAGCTGACGGCTTACACGGATTAGTTTATTAATTGTCTCTACCATATGCACAGGGATACGGATTGTTCTTGCCTGATCTGCGATGGCTCTTGTAATAGCCTGACGGATCCACCACGTTGCATACGTACTAAATTTATACCCTTTGCGATAATCAAATTTTTCAACTGCCTTGATCAGACCCAGATTACCTTCTTGGATCAGATCTAAAAATAACATGCCTCTGCCGACATATCTCTTTGCTATGCTGACAACCAGTCGCAGATTCGCTTCTGCAAGTCGTTTTTTTGCTTCTACATCTCCGACTTCCATCTTCTTTGCCAGATCAATCTCTTCCTCCGCACTTAGCAAAGGTACTTTTCCGATCTCCTTTAAATACATTCTGACCGGATCTTCTATACTAATTCCATCGGGAACAGACAAGTCAATGCTTTCTACATCAACATCATCCTCTTCTGTCAGGATCACTTCCTCATCATCGTCCTCTTCCTCCGTGATGCGAAGAATATCGACTCCATTTTGCTCCAATAACTCCAGTATCTTATCAAACTGCTCTTCCTGAAGATCCATATCTGTAAAAAAGTCATTGATCTCCTGATATTCAAGAACATTTTTTTTCTTTTTGGCAATTTCCAAGAGTTCTTTCATTCTCTCGTCAAATCTTGCCTGTGTAGCTTCATCCATGTTAATTCCATCCTTCCGTTATCTATTTGTTAGCATTACCTTAATCAAGAGAAATATGCAGTCTTCTCAATTCATCAATTGCTTTTTTCTCTGCAATGATCCTGTCCAGTTCACTGATCTGATCAGCTGCCTCACCACTGTGATCTTGCGGTCGTCTTAAACTGTTCGTTTTCACATTAATGATCAGATCCTTCATAGCTTTTTCTTTTTCAGTCTTTGATTCGATTTCCTCCAATTTCGTATTAAATAATGCGGCTACTTCCCGCTGTTCCTCCTCATTTGTAAAACAACTGATGATTTTCGCAGGATTAATCTGGTTTTCTTCAAACTGTTTAAAAAGAAGTGCAGCGACCTGATGATAAATACCTTCTTCAAAATCCTCAGGGCTCAGATGATGCTTAATAATTTGATAAACCTTTGGCTCCTCGGTCAGCCAGGTAAGCAGCATTCGTTCTGATTTTCTGATGCCCTCCTGCGGATCCTTTTTTGACTGAATCCCTGATTTTGGTTTTGCCGCCGGCAACATCATTTCTTCCTTTGCAGCTGCCTTAACAACCATCTTTCTAAGATTATCAAAGCCCAGATGAAATCTGTCTGCGATAGCCTCTATATAATTATCACGCTCGAGTTCTTCCTCAAAACGCAGTAATTTCTTTGCCACTTCTGCACAAAATTTTGTCTTGCTCTCCGGATCCTTTAAATCATAATCCTGCTCCAGGATTCGGACTTCATAATAGAAACTGTTTTCAGCCTTGGCAATACGCTCTTCAAATGCCTCTGCACCCAGATTCTTAATAAATTCATCCGGATCCTTGTAAGGCTTCATATCAATCACCTTGGCACTAAGACCTGCCTCCTTAAGTATCGGGATTGCTCTAAGTGCTGCCTTGATCCCTGCTGCATCACTGTCATAGGTCAGCAGTACCTCATCCGTATATCTTCTGAGCAGATTTGCCTGTCCAGATGTAAAAGCTGTTCCAAGCGATGCCACCGCCTGATTAAACCCAGCCTGATGAAGTGCGATCACATCCATATACCCCTCACAAATGATCATATTCTTTTTTCTGGAGGTTCTTGCGTGATTCAGGCCATATAGATTTCTACCCTTATCAAAAACCGGTGTTTCCGGTGAATTCAGGTATTTTGGTTCCCCATCTCCCATGACTCGTCCGCCAAAGCCAATGACTCGATGATTGACGTCCATAATGGGAAAGATTACTCTGTTCCAGAATTTATCGCTCATTCCATGTCGTTCATCATAATTAAACAAACCACAGGAACGTAATAGCTCGTCCTTATAACCCTTTTCCTTTAAATAACGGTAGATATTATCCCGTCCGGTTACGGCGAATCCCAATCCAAACTTCTTTATGGTTTCCTCACTTAAGCATCGTTTGGTCAGATATTCAAGACCTCTTGCGCCCTCTTTTGCCCGCAGACCAAAATAGTAGAATTTCGCTGCCTCTTTATTGACATCGAGGATCCGTGCCTTCAAGTCATCTTTTTTTCTGGCTTCCTCAGAATACTCGATCTCCGGCAAGGATATTCCAGCTCTTTGCGCCAAAAACTGCAGAGCCTCTGTAAAGGTATAATTCTCATACTCCATAATAAAAGTGATGACATTCCCACCTGCACCACACCCGAAACAATAATACATCTGTTTGACAGGGCTCACGGAAAATGACGGAGATTTCTCATTATGAAAGGGACACAGCCCAAAATAGTTGCTCCCCTTTTTTTGTAATCTCACATATCCGGATATGACACTTACTATATCATTCCTCATACGTACTTCTTCTACAAGTTCATCAGGATAATACATGCATTACTCTCTCCATGAATTCGGTAAATAAATCTCATTAAATTTAGCAATTGCAAACCGGTCAGACATCGATGAAACATAATCACATACCACACGCTCCACAGGCTCATTGTTCACTTCGATCAGCTGCCTCATTTCAGGTGGCATTAAATCTACATTTTTCAGGAAAAACTCATATAATGCTTCTACAAGTCTTTCTGCCTTTTGCTCTTCCCCTTTTGCAACAGGATTCTGATATACATTCCGGAACATAAAATTCCGAAGTTCAGTCAAGGCCTGTCCGATTTCCATAGACATACAGATATCGTCTTTTCCGGCACTGTTTGTAATAATATCGTGAATAAAACGATCTAGTCTTTCTGTCGTCGTCTTACCTAATGTATTTCTAAGTTCTTTTGGAATATCCGCTTCTGCAAGGATCTTTCCCCTGATCGCATCGTCCATATCATGATGAATATATGCTATTTTATCAGAGAAACGAACGATCTTTCCTTCCAATGTCGATGGATATGTTGCAGTTTTATGATTTCTAATGCCATCTCTGACTTCGAAAGTCAGATTGAGTCCCTTGTTCTGTTTTTCCAACACTTCTACGACTCTCACGCTTTGCTCATTATGTGCAAAGCCAAGTGGGCATACTTTATCCAATGCACGCTCCCCGGCATGTCCAAACGGCGTATGTCCTAGATCATGTCCTAGCGCAATCGCCTCTACCAGATCTTCATTCATTCGTAGTGCTTTGGCAATGGTTCTTGCATTCTGTGAAACCTCAAGGGTATGTGTCAGGCGTGTGCGATAATGATCTCCCTCCGGAGTTAGAAAAACCTGTGTCTTATCCTTTAATCTGCGAAAAGATTTACTATGTAAGATACGATCTCTGTCTCTCTGATAAACAGGCCTGATATCACATTGTTCTTCCTTAAAATCACGTCCGCGCGAATTCATACTAAGAGATGCATAAGGACTTAAGTAATCCTGCTCCTGATGCTCCAGGGCCTCACGAATTGTCATGTTACCACCTCCAAATTACCCATCTATTTTAATTATTCTGCATACATTTACTTTTTCCTTTATTTTTTTAAATTTTTCTGTTTGTTTTAATTTTCATGAAAGAATCCAAGATGAGACAAACGGAATAATAATCACCGTAATAATACCTGCCGCCACAATGGCAAGTGAGCTCATAGCCCCCTGCATTTCACCCATTTCCAACGCTTTCGAAGTACCAACAGCATGTGCCGCCGTCCCGATGCCAAGCCCCTGAGCAATCGGCTCATTGATTTTAAAAAATCGACAGATAAACGGTGCTATAACAGCTCCTGACAGGCCTGTAATCACAACAGATAATATCGTAACAGACGGGATCCCACCGACCTCTTCTGAAATACCAATCGCAATCGCCGTTGTCACGGACTTTGGTAGTGTAGATCGGATCAAGACCGGATCCAATT
>JAAYYM010000302.1 GCA_012515365.1 Clostridia bacterium | reverse complement strand
ATTCGGCATATTATTTTGCTGGTTTTGACAGGGATAAGTATCCAGGTTGTCTTAGCCTTTGCATTAGATATTATCTTACCATTGATTCCGGGAGCGCAGGAATATTATCAAATCACAACTAATATTTTGTTTGATAAAAACTGTTTTTCAATTGTCTATGTCAGCATTCTGGCGCCGATTGCAGAAGAAATGATATTTAGAGGATTAACCTTTCGATTTGCAGGAAAAGCAGTTAATGCATGGATTGCAAATATCATACAAGCTGTGCTGTTTGCAGTTTATCATATGAATGTTGTTCAGGGTGTTTATACATTTTTGATGGGAATTGTACTTGGATATGTTGTGATGAAGATGAAATCCATATGGGCGGCAGTCATCTTGCATTCTACAATCAATATATGTGGCCTCCTCTTGGATGTTATTATCCCAGATGCAAGTGCACTCACAATGCTTGAAAAGGGTTTGATTGAAGGCGTATCACTGATATTGGTTGCTTTGTTGATCAGAGAAATTCCGACAATTAAAGAACGAGGGTATGCAATCTAAAGCAGAATACAAATTATAAGAAGAGGCACTTATGAATTCATTGACTCGTAGATATATTTCATGTATGAGCTGACAATATCAATATCTGTATGAGCATAAAGCATGCGTGCGCCGACGGCGTCCTCTATTTCATTAAAGATAGGATGTCCCATATGATAAATAAAGTCGATTCCCACACAGTCAAATGGGAGCAATTCGGCAATTTGAAAGACTAATCGTTCCTCTTCGCTGGATAAGGAAACCTGTTTTGCCTGTCCACCCAGTGAGTAGTTGCTTCGAATGTCAGCTTTATCGTTTCCTTGCCTTAACATACAGGCAAGGATTTTTTTATTCAATAAATAAACGCGTAAGTCACGCGCAGGATCAGATGCACATTTTTGATAAATAATGTGACAGTTTAATCCATAATCCGCATGAATCTGATTAATAATGGATATGAGCTCATCTGCATTTCTGACATAGGAGACCAGATGACCACCGTGTCCGCAGGCAGGCTTGACCACAAGCGGGAATCCAAGTGAGAAAGCATCCTCTTGAGTATAACAGGTTTCCATCATAGGAATGTGATGACGTGCTGCCAATTGATAGGTGAGCATCTTGTCGTTACAAATACTAGAGACAACTGCAGGATTGAATACACGGCAGTTATTTGATTCGAAATAGGCTGCGGCCTTGCCGGAACGCGAACGATTGATTACGAAATCAGGCAGCTCTTCAAATAATTTGTTTTCCGGAAGCTGATGAAGATCTGGAAATAAATCCTCTAAAAGAACGCAGGACAGTGTTACACCATATGTTTGGGCTTCTGCTGTAAATCGTTCTATATAAGCTTTATTTTTTTTTGCATCTTTATCTTGGTATATGATCCATGCTGTCATGACGCTGATAACTCCTGCAAAATGTATTCTATGATTCGATCGGCCACATTGATGCCGGTGCATTGATATATATTTTTAAAATGAGCATTAGAATTTACTTCACATAAAATAGGCTCTTGATCTGGGCCAAATAAAATGTCAACTCCGGCAAAGCTAAGATTAAGTCTGCGACAGACCGCTTTGGCGAGCTTGATTTGATCAGGTGTCGGAGAATAGGAGGTCATGGAGCCTCCATTTGTGATGTTGGCACGAAAATCATCAGGATTATGACGCAGCATAGAAGCAACAGGTGCATCTCCTACCATATTGATGCGAAGATCATGACCATAACTTGATTTGATAAATTCTTGAAAAATGAGTTGCTTTCCCTGACATTTTTTCAAAATAGCAATGACTTCTTCACGATTATTGGCAAGATAGACTTGTGCGCCAAATGACCCATAACATTCTTTTATCACGATGGGATAGGAGAGGCAGTCTTCAATTGGAGCCAAAAAGGAGAAGGTTTTATATCCAACTGTTTCATAAGTCATGGGAGCTATGATCGTCATAGGCATACGGATATCAGATGCAGCAGATAATTTGGAAAAAGTGAGTGCTTTATTGTCACAGATCTCAATGGCATCTGCGCAGTTAAAAAGACGGTGTCCCATGGATTCCAGTCTATGCGCCAAATGGATATCCTTATCCCAAAACAAAATAAAATCTGGGGCAGGTAGATCAGAAGCACTGTATAAACAGCTGTTTTGATTCGCATAGGGAATCAAATCTGTATTTGTCACTAAAGAAAGCAGGCAATTCTGTTTTGAGGCAGCCTGCTTTAGATATTCATAGATTTCATTAAATTTTGTGGTTTGTAAGAATCGGTTGACAATCAGCCAGCCGGTATAGTTTGTCTGTTTCATTTTTTATTCTCGGAAGAAGATTTCTCCTGTTTCATCGTTCATACTTTCAACAATTGCTAGTGATTCTACGCGGATTCCCTGTTTTCTTAAAAGATCACCACCGACCTGAAATCCTTTTTCGACGGCAATCCCGGCGCCTACAAGCGTTGCTCCGGATTCTTTGACGATTTCTACAAGACCTTCTAAAGCTTTTCCATTAGCAAGAAAGTCATCAATAATAAGGATTTTATCTTCTGGAAGAAGGAACTGTTTTGAAACCATCACATCAAATACACGTCCATGAGTAAATGACTCAACTTTTGTCGTATATACGTCACCGGCGATATTCTTGGTTTTCGATTTTTTTGCAAATACAACAGGAACCTGAAAATACTGTGCAACAATACATGCAATTCCGATACCGGATGCTTCGATGGTCAGAATTTTAGTGATTTCATCATTCATAAATCGATGTTTAAATTCTCTGCCCATTTCACAAAATAACGGAATATCCATTTGATGATTTAAAAAACTGTCTACCTTCAGTATATTTCCCGGTCTTACTACGCCATCCTTGCGAATGCGGTCTTTCAGTATCTGCATAAGTCAATTCCTCTTTTCATAATTGGTAATCAATACTCTTTTAATATAGCATGTAGGAAAAATACAGTAAAGGTGAAAAATAATTTTGTGATGTGGTGTGGAATAAATAGTTGTTATATTTTATAATAGGTGAGTGTGGAATGATTTCATTGATAGAGCGATTTCATGACTTTATGCAAAAACGTCAGTCGAGGGCGTTTTGACTCCTTCCTTATTTTGCATAAAGTCATGAAATCTGTTCTGAGTATGTGAAATGTTTGCCGAGGGCGTTTTGACTCCGCTCTTATTTTGCGCAAGGTTATGAAATCTGTTCTGAGTATGTAAAACGTCAGCCGAGAGTGTTTTGACTCCTTCTTTATTTTGCATAAAGTCATGAAATCTGTTCTGAGTATGTAAAACGTTTGTTGAGAATAAGGAAAGTTAGGGGGATTTGATTAGATGAGTATTGTGATTAGGAAATTTGAAAAGAGTGATTTGAAGCAGGCAAATGATATTTGGAATGAAGTTGTCAGGGAGGGGATTGCTTTTCCGCAGACGGAGGAACTAACAGAACAGAGCGGAATTGAGTTTTTTGAGAGTCAGACATTTACTGGAATTGCATATGATACAGAACGAAAAGTAGTAGTTGGATTATATATTCTGCATCCGAATAATGTTGGGCGATGTGGACATATCTGTAATGCAAGCTATGCGGTTTCTGGAACGCGGGAGTTTGACAGTTGAATAAAGAAAAAACTGGTCGCAGGTCGCATAAAACCTGCTTTTTTTGTGTCAATTTATT
>JAAYYM010000301.1 GCA_012515365.1 Clostridia bacterium | reverse complement strand
TGATCAAGGTGTCATTACGACAAAAGATGCTGCATTTGGAACAATCCAAGAAAAAATAATCCAGCCGGTTTCTTTTGTAGTAGCAGATCCTTCTTCCGGCGAAAAAGAAGTGGTAGCCGCTGCCGAATTTGAACTTTATCCTGTAAAAGTAACCGAGGTTCAGGCACAGAAGAGTATGTTTCTTAATTTAAGTACAAAAAAAACAGGCCGACTGACACCTAAGTCACTACCGGAGAAGGCATGTCAAACCTACTATACTTACCAGACCAGCAATGCAAAGGTTGCCAAGGTATACACCGATGGTACTGTTGAAGCAGTCGGTAACGGAACGGCAAATATCACAATAACAGCCGGTGATGGCAGTAAGAAAAAAACGACCTGTAAAGTAACTGTTTCACAGCCGGTCACAGAACTTACCATCAGTACGAAAGATGGTCGTGAAACCTGTGGCACAGGAATGACACTTCAGATGTATGCACATGCAGATGCAGCAGCTTCTAGTGATAAAGTGAACTGGACAGTAGTTCAAAACGACAAAGTTGCAACAATCGACCAAAATGGTCTGTTAAGAGTAGGCAAAAACATAGGATTTGATAGATTTATATGGGTAACTGCGACTGCAGCAGATGGAAGTGGGGTTGAGGCAACTAAAATGATCGATGTCTGTGAATCTATAAGCAGACTTTCCATTGATCAATCTAAGTTAACATTAGCAACAAGCAACACTGAAAAATATCCAATTAGTACAGAAGTGAAGTTTAGCGGAACAAAAGAGAGACCTTTGAAGGTTATCGTTTCAAACCCGGATGTTGCAGAATCCTGGCAGACTGCACCTGATAAGTATATCGTTATTGCTAAGAGAAAAGGAAATACAAGCATCACCTATAAAGCAATAGATGGCTCTGGAAAGAGCGTGAAATGTAATGTGAAGGTAGTAGAACCGGTAACAGACTTGAGCATTTCAACACAGACAGGCTCAAATTACCTTTCACCAGGAAAATCTGTAAAGATGATTGCTACAGTAAATGAAGGAGCAAATGAAAAAGGAGTTTACTGGAAATTCAAGAATCCAGAGCAGGATGAATTATATGCGACTCTTTCAAAAGATGGAAAGCTGACAGCAAAAACAGTAAGTGAAAATCAGGTGGTCAGTGTCTATGCACTGGCGAAAGATGGTAGTGCTACAGCGTCAGAGCCTTATGATATTAATATCAATCAATATCCACTTAAACGCATTGGCATCCATTACGGCAGGGAAGCAGATGAAACGGTTCAGACTACTTTATGTACAGGTGATCGTATTGGAACTTTTTTAAACGAAAAGGAATTTAATATTCAGGCATGGGGAATCGATTCGGAGCAAAGAGAGGTCATGCTGTCTGATGTACCATTTACAGTAACAAGCAGTAATTCAAATGTAGTCAACGTAAAAGAAGTACGAGAAGACAAAATTTTTGTAATTCAGTCTGGCAATCAGGCAGGTACTGCCAAAATAACGGTCACAGCAAAAGATGGATCAAATATGAAGAAGACGCTGACTGTAAAAGTGGTGAATCCGGTACGTAATATCACGATTATGAGTCAGACCGATTCTTATGACATCGCATCGGGTACAAAACTTCAGATGAAAGCCTTTGCTACAGCAAATGCAAGCGATAAAAAAGTTAAATGGTTACTGACCTCTCCAGATCCAGATATAGATTTAGAAAAGTATGTGACACTTTCATCAAGCGGAGTATTAGAAGTCTCAAAAGATAATCAGCGAAAATTTGAGATTAATGTATCCGCTACTGCGATGGATGGAAGTGAAGTCCGGGCAAACAAAAATCTAATGGTCTATCCAAGAGGTGAAAAGATTAATCTTTATAGAGAGGGAAAGACAGAACCGGGAGAAGAATTACCAAAGAGTTTCACGGTAGAGAGCGAAGAGTATTTTGTCATTAAGAGTGATAGAGAAGACGCCTGCCCTTCTTATAAAATAACCTATACTCAGGGTGCGGTACGTGTGTTTAGTTTGGTAGAGGAAGATGATACGATGCTCCATTTTTTCCCGGCCAAAAAAGGAAAAACCACCATCAAGATTACCGCACTTGATGGAACAAATATGACGGCAACCTACACAGTTTATACGAATAATCCAAAATAGTATTGACATGTGAGAATTGAGATGGTATCATTTGCAACATAAATACACAAACCGTTGATGTGGAGATCAAACCATATGACGCGCCTACAGAGAGCAGGTGAGGCTGAGAATCCTGCGGAGATGCGAGATGGCAAATGGACCACGGAGGGCGAGGCAAAG
>JAAYYM010000300.1 GCA_012515365.1 Clostridia bacterium | reverse complement strand
TAATAGTGAAGATAAGCAAAATCGCCTTGTTGATGAGTACCGAGAGCGTGTTGAAAAGTATAAAGAAACTGTCTTCGAAATGACCAATCTGTTGAACGACAGAATGGAAGGCTATCAGGAAATTGAGAAGGTATTTAAGCATATTGTTGAAGCATTGATACAGATTACAGATTGTCAGTTGACACAGGATGAGAAGCACTATGTATCGGAATATGAAGAAAAGCTGCTTCGTGAATTCATACAGATTTATCTGGTGGGAATTGCTGAACGGGAGTCATTTGGACTTGCTTTAATCAATCAATATCATGATCCGTCGGAGAATCGATATTTTATGTATGAGGATGAACTCAAGGATGTCTCCGGTGAATGTTTTCAGCATATCAGGTTTATTATGAAAGCCATTACTGACTTTTACAGTATATTGTATCCAACTTTTCGGGCTAAAATCACGATTCAGGAAGCAAAGGATGAACAGTTTTTAATCAATACGTTGTATGAAATCCCTGGATATAAGATTATGGAACATGCAGAAATCCTGATGAAACAGATTATGGAACGACTGATTGAACATTATTCGACTAGATTTCTGTTTGGAGAAAAGAATAGTATCCAGCAGTACAAGATTTATATAAAGAAAAGCTAAATTCCCACATTCGAGTGGTTATTAAGGAGATAAATACGTTGGCCAAGAAACGACGCGTGAAGATGAAGGCGACACGGGCTGAGAAATGCAGAAGAGCAGTCATGATTGTGATGTTGCTGATTGGACTCGGAAGTCTTTCCTACTTTACACTATATTGTTATCAGATGACGCATACTGAGCAGGAGTTTTCACAACTTTCAGAATTAAAGAATACTGAAATTAGGGTTAATCCGGAACGGTTTGTAACACGAGTGGAAGAGGAAGAAACTCCGGATATTCTGGACGAGTATGTAACTCTATATAATAAGAATAAAAGTCTAATCGGATGGCTCAAAATTGACGATACTATTATTGATTATCCGGTCATGCAGTCAAAGAATGAGGAATACTATCTGGATCATGATTTTGAACAGAATTATGACAAGAACGGCACACTTTTTATCAGCGCCGATGCAAAGATATGGCCTCGTAGCCAGAATATTATTGTGTTCGGACATAATATGAAGTCAGGCAAGATGTTTGGAAGCCTGAATAAATACAAGGACAAGAGTTACTGTGATGAGCATCCGATTATCAAGTTTGACACCTTGTATGATAAGGGAGAATATCAGGTGATGTATGCGTTCCTGTCCCCAGTCTATGAGGAGACAGAAGTAACATTCAAGTATTATCAGTTTTTGGATGCATATTCGGAACAGGAATTTGATTCACACATGGCTGACATGCAGGAAATGTCACTTTATGATACCGGAATTACGGCAAGCTACGGAGACAAACTTTTGACACTGTCAACATGCGACCATGATTCAGAGGAAGCCGATCGCTTTGTAGTGGTTGCCAAGAAGATTGATTAAATGATACAACAAGAAGATACATGAGAAGATACAATTCTGGAGGAGATATCTATGGGATCAGCACCTAAGAGAAAAAGAAGAAGACTAAAGAAAAGTGCGAGAAGAACCATTGCAGCATTGTTAATGGTGACGGCATTAATCGTAGCTGCTATTCCGGTACAGGATGTACAGGCAGATACCCCTTCAACAGATATAGGACTGCCAACTGATCTGAGTTACTTTAACGGACAATGGATCGGCAATGCTGAGGCCACTAATTTGAGTGTTCCG
>JAAYYM010000299.1 GCA_012515365.1 Clostridia bacterium | reverse complement strand
ATTGTTTTAAAATAATATTCCGCCGGATAACAAGCCTGTGTAGATGTCACAAAAACAAAATCATCATCATTAACTATTTTTCCCGGATCCTCTGATTGAATCCCCTGAAATACAATATGTTGTGCATCAAAAACTTTATTGAGTTTAGCATTTGGATAATTTGACATAATATATTGATATAAATCGACTGCTGTTTTTCCCAATCCCCACATAGAATACGTTATCTTTGTATCTTTATTCCAATGTGCTTCAATATATTTACGCGCATGTTCATAATAAGAAAAACCATCATATACATTTCCCTGAAGCTTGTCTATATCAGTTGTCATTTCGCTTTCTATGCTTTGACTGACATCTAATAAATATGAATACTTGTAATATGTTTCCTTAATTCTTGTCACAGCCAGTTTACGCATCTGTTCTTTTAATTCTTCGAAAGAAACAGGGTGTGGATTCCAATCTATTTTATCAAAGTTTTCTGGAGTATATATTGGTATAAATTTCTTAATCCAACGATACTTATCGATTAGAGTGTTCAGTACTAATATCGTAGGTATTCCTGAAGCAATCCCAATTAATGCCGCATGAAATCTTGAAGTTACAATCAAAGTGGCTTCATTTCGATACTGATCAATCCTATTTTTCGCCCAATCCCTCAAATTACCATTGCATAAATCTTGAGTTCTACCATAATACATATGCGATAAATATTCTGCATTTTCCATTAACTCACGAGGTATATGCTTCTCCACCGCTATAGGAACATCAATAAAAAATGTCTTTTGCATATGAGGAGTTTGGATTCGTTTAGGAAATGTTAATGTGATGCATCCAAATAAATATGCTGGAATTTGATATCTTTGCATAAGTTTTAAAGTAAACTCATCTCTACACCCAACAGGTGCATAATTTCGCAGTAATTGAACACTTTCCTTTGAAAGATTCCTATCATGTATAGCAATACCCAAAAAAACAGGTATAATTTTAGGTGAAAAAATCACGTCCTCTTTCATAAAATACTTTAGATATGCAAACATAAGATTAATTGGTAATAAAGCATATTCACCATTATATGTATCTAAATCATAGTAATCAATGTCAATCCTATCTTCTTTCGGGATTTCCATTGAATCATAAATTGCATCTATTGCAAGAATTTGAGCTGGCTCTCCAATATTCATTAACGAAATGCCTTTGGCATCATTAGTTGTAATTACACCATTAAATATCATATTTGCGTATTTCATTAGATTTTACCTCTATATTCTCATTAATATTTCTTCTGCATACTGATCAATGTTATCTGTGGGATTAGCTTCATTATTCCTGCATACTCTACATAAATCAATACCCTTCTTTTTCTGTTTCAGCATTCTTCTCCAAAACTTTCTTATCTCTTCTCCATTCCATATACTTACCAGCGACTGATCACACACGTTACCGTACTCCAATTTCTTTTCCCAATCCGCACAACATGGAGTCACTTTTCCATCTGGTCCTATTATCATATAGTAAAATGGTTGACTGCAAATTTCTACCAATTCAACACGTTCACCATACATAGTAATTTGTTCATTATTTATTAAGTCACTTTCAAATTCTGGCCAAGATGGGGATATATGTTCTATGAAAATATGATCACAGTAGGATTCGAATATATCCATAAAAAGCTTCTTCTTTTCTGGACTGTCTACTGAAATATCAGCTATTTTAATATAAATTGTTGTACCATCTTTACGTCGACTAAATAAATCCTTAATATTCTCTACAAATTTTTCAAAATCTATTCTGTAGTGAACAATTTGCTCATACGTGATAGCATCTAATGCCTCAACTGAAATTCTAATCATATCAACACCACTGTTGACTAGTTTTTCATTCAACTTCGGTTCTAATAAACTTCCATTTGTTATTATCTCAATTCTATCTGTAACATCAGCATCTTTCATATATTGAATCATTTCTGGCAACAAAGGATTAAGCAACGGTTCTCCTAAATGTGCTAACCTTACAATCTTGATTTTATCGGGAAATGCTTTCATATCATCTACAATTTTCTTAAACAAATCAAATGACATAATCTTTCCTTTTACTTTATTCGTAGATGTCGGAGCATGTGCTGCACAAAATTCACACCTAAAGTTACATGCACTTGAAGTATCAATAAAGATGGAGAATGGTGTGGCTAGTGGAATCAAATTTTCCAATCTTACTCTATTCGGATTGCGTAATGTTTTGATTTTATCATTCTTCATTTATATTAGTCCTCCAGCTTTGTATTATAATACACAGATTTGATTCTCAATACCAAGAGTTTTAATTGTGCCCAAAATATCCTCTTTATACTGTATAGCACTTACACAAATTAATATTATCCCGTCTATTCTCACCTCAGAAAAGTTTTCTGGAGATAAAATATTTAGTACTACATCATCATTCATTTTTACATTTTGACCTTGTTTGTTTTTACTAGCATCTACTAATGCCACCACGCTTCTTCGTACACCTGGATACTTACTCAATAATTCATAACATTTCGCCCCTATACCCCATAATATCACTTTATCATTGTTCTCTAGAATATCCTTAATTATCTCTTTCCGCTTGTTTTCTTTTTCTTCATTACAATCTAACATTCTTGTTATAAATGTACTTGATTGCGTATCTGTTTCTATTACTAATTCTGATAAAGTATCAGTATTTTGATATACAACCGTTATCAAATCCTCCACATCTGACACAAAATTAGTCTCCTTTATACTCACTCTTTTCATTCCAGCCTGTTTAAACAAATTATCCAATGATATTAATGAAAAATAATTAATATGTTCAAAATTGAAATGATGCGTTACATTTACAGTCAATTTTGTGAATTTTTTTACGTTTGGAACTGTAACAACAATCTTTCCTTTTGGTGCAAGATATTTTTTTAAATTTTTCACTGCTATTTCTGGAAATAAAAGATGTTCTAACACAGTAGTTAGGCATACCAAGTCGTACCTTTCTGTTGTATTTACAGTATCATAAACTGAACCTACTTCTGCTGATATACCTGCAGTTCTTAATACTACAAGATTATCCTCCGTCGTATCAATACCACATAGATTAAGGTAATTTCGTTCTCGTAATTCCAACAATAATCTTCCACAACCACTGCCCATATCTAATATTCGACTTGACATATTTGTGTTGCATTGAATTATATCAAGGACATCCTGTATCACTTGATCTGATTCTTTCTTCTTTGATGTCATCTCCGTATAATTATTATACTCACTATAATATCTATCATAATCCTCTTGCTTTGCAAGTATATTTGCAAAGCAAAACCCACACTGTTTGCAACGCACTATTTCAAACTCTTTTGCAGCCTGACTGAGTGGATGCTCTATAGGTAATGCCATAGTTACTTTATATAAGATTTCATAATCCTCACTACCACAAATGCTACATAATCTCATTCTCTGCCTCACAACTTTCTACTGTTCTCCTGAATCCTTCCACAATATCTACTTTTGGTATCCAACCGAGCTTACTAAGTTTTGTTATATCCACTATACACATTTCTCTTACTTTGTCATCTTTATAAAACTGCTGTGCATCCTCATTATTTGTAAAACTCACTTGTAATTGTCGTTCATAAAAAGCATTAGATACCAAAGTATGTGCTAATTCTCCTATGGAAACTGTACATTTAGAATTTGCCATATTATAAGCTTCTCCTACTTCTCCATATAGAAGAATTAATAAAAAGGCACATAACGCATCCCTAATATAACAAAATGGACGTACTGCCCGACCATTTCCCTTAATCAATAAATTCTCTCGATTTATGATTGATTTAACAAAATCCGAATATACATGCCCATCTTGTATATCAATTCCAGGTCCATATGTATGACTAATTCTAACAATCTTTGCTGGAACTTGGTATTGCTTTGCATATGCGGCACATAGCATTTCCCCCATCCTTTTACTCTCCGCATAGCAATTTGAAATCTGTGTAGGGCATAATGAAAAGGAATCCTGTTCTCTTATTTTACCTGCGACTCCCTCTGTATTTCCATAAATAGCACCACTACTAAAAAAAAGTACACCTCTCGTATTCACTTGTCTTGCTAAATTTAGTATATTCATTGTTCCTTCTGTATTTGCAGTAATAACATCTACAGGTTTTGTTTCGAATAATTGAGTATTTGAAATAGATGCACAGTGAAAAATATAATCTATCTTCCTTATTTTGAATTTATATGTCTCAACATTTCCAATTAGCATTGTTATTTGATTATTATTAATACCAAAAATACTTTCTGTCTTTCCTTTATCACGAATTAGAATATATATTTTTACATGATACTGGTATTTTTGATTTAAATATAAAAAGAACTTTGTAATATATTTT
>JAAYYM010000298.1 GCA_012515365.1 Clostridia bacterium | reverse complement strand
TCTTCTCGGTAGGGGTGTGCATGAATGACAATTCCACCACCCTCGTGCACCAACTTGTACTGTTCCTCTATAGACGCATCTCTGATTTCGGGATGAGTTAATAACCATTCCTTATCCAAACCAAATATCAGGAATTCTGTCCCGTGATATCCTGATTCCCAACCCCAGAATACCTGCAATCCAATTCTGTCACCCTCTGCTTTCGCATCGGCATAACCCAGAGAAAAAGCCTCTACCCAATCTGTCCATTCCAGATTTCTGTCGATTGCTGTGTTTCCATAGAAAAAATGATCCGTTATCATGATTCCTGTATATCCTGCTTCCTTATATACACGCGCCATATCTGCACCGGTACACGCACCGCAGGCACTTGCCTGTCTGGTATGCACATGTGTATCATATAAATAGGGGAAATCTTTATTACTCCAAAACTCTGCCATTTGTCTGCTTCCTTTTACTGTTTTATCATTTTCTTCAATAGCATTATTGTACCACTATTTGTTTGACGAACCAATAGCAATTGTATTATAATACGCAAAGGAGTTTTTATACCTCATATACGGAGTCGTATCGAAGTGGTCATAACGGGGCGCACTCGAAAACTTTTTACCTTTGTAAAGCACATTACCCCTTGACCGTTGATTTTCCTCGATTCTTCAAAAATTATTTACTCTTTATTGCTTGAGTTCTTCCCAGCAGTTCTTCCCAACTGCTGAATTTCATATTTTGATTATACATTATGGAGACGTATCGAAGTGGTCATAACGAGAACGACTCGAAATCGTTTTGTCCTTAACTGGGCACGTGGGTTCGAATCCCACCGTCTCCGCTTTAAAGCACCAGAATAGTTTATCCGGTGCTTTTTTATTGCCCTTTATCTTCCTTGTTGTGCCCTTCTGAAAAGTTCAGCGCCAACTCCATAGCACTTGCTGCAACCTTCTTTGAATCACTCTGCAGATGTGCGTAAATATTCGCTGTGGTCGAATAATCGCTATGCCCCAGCCATTCCTGTATTTGTTTCATATCTACGCCACAACCGAGCAGTAAGCTTGCACAACTGTGTCTTAAATCATGAAATCTTATTTCCGGCAACTGATTTTTCTTTAATATACTCTTGAAACGCCTTGAAACATAATCCGAATGAAGCAGTTCTCCCATAGCATCAACAAAAACATATTCCTCATACTCCACATGATAACATTCCTTACACAACTTTTTCATTTTCTTCTGATATTCTCTCAATTCCATTAATTCATCTTTGAAATTATCAACCAACGGAAGTGTCCTATAACTGGATTTGTTCTTTGTTCTGTCTTTCTGAATTGTTTGTTTCTTTCCGTTCAAGTATGTGGAAGTGACTGTATGATTGATTTCAATCGTTCCATTTTCAAAATTGATTGCCGACCACTTAAGTCCTAATGCTTCACTTTTTCGAAGTCCATAAAAAGCAGTAAAGCGAATCAAAAGACTAATATCTTCATCCTTTGATTTTTCAAATAGTTCCTGTAGTTGCGTAATTGAATAATACCCTGCAATAAACTGCTCTTTTTGTGGACGCTCTACACGGTCTGCCGGATTGTAAGGTATCATATCCATAAGCACAGCATGTTTTAATGACTTGTGAATCACTGCATGATAATGAATTGCTGTCGTTCCTTTAACCCTTTTCTGTTGTTCTGTATAAAAGTCTTGAATATTCTTTGGTGCCAATTTGGTTAAAAGAATATTTCTTTTCTTAAAGTATGGAGCAATCACGCTCTTAATCATTCCCTGATATCCGGCATAAGTAGAAGTCTCAACATTTTTCTCACTAATTGGAAGCCACGTGTTCTGCAGATAGTCTGAAAAAAGAAGTTCATCGCCTTCGTTACATTGGTACAAACTATGACTTCTTCTTGCTTCAATCAACATCTCCTCAGCCCGTTTTTTGTTTCCTTTTTCTTTAAGTCCAGTTGATATCCATTTTCTGATCGGCTTACCGTTTTCATCCTTTAAATTAAGGATTAAATAGTAATTTCCTTTCTTGACTTGCAGATGCCCTGCGACCATATTTCCACCTCCTCTCTATACCAATTGCATATATTCCATTACATAGACCTTTGGTATCTTATATTTTGCACCGACTCTTAATGATTTGAGTTCTCCGGATTCTAACAACTTATAAACGGAGGGCTTACTCAAATGAAGCACTTCACAAAGTTGATTGACAGAAAGAACATCCGGAAATTTTTTAAAAACATTATTGTACACATCTTCAAATTTTATCTTCTCCACTGAATTCCCTCCTTTATTACTTTATTTCTAATTACTGTCTTGGCTTCCATTTGTCATATCAGATGCCGACATTTCAATCAGCCTCAAGTGCTGTTTAGCACTTCCGGCTCGCTCCTGTTCGAGGTAACCGGCCTTAATTCTCTTGGGGGAGTACTTTGTTTCGTAATATGACAGCTCATGTAGTTTTCAACGTTCGTA
>JAAYYM010000043.1 GCA_012515365.1 Clostridia bacterium | reverse complement strand
TCAGTACCATCCAGATAAATCTGTCCTTCGTCTTTTCCATAGACACCTGTCAGGACTTTAATGAGTGTCGATTTTCCGGCACCATTTTCGCCCATCAGTGCATGTATTTCTCCTTCACGTAATGTGAAATCCACACCCTGTAGTGCAAGTACTCCCGGAAAACTTTTATGAATATTTCTCATTGCCAATACAACGTTATTTTCCATTAGTGGACCCACCTCCTATATTCTTCTCTTTCAGAAAAAATCGTGGCACAATCGTATTTACTTTCATTTACGCTGTGCCACGTTTTCTTCGAATTAGTAATTAGTATCTTGTGATGGTAAATTAGATACCATATTTATCAACATCTTCCTGTGTAATAGTAGATGCATCAAATCCTTTTTCATCCATGATTACAACTTTTTCTGAAAGTGTCTTTCCTGCTTCAAGATCTTTGATGATGCTGTCGATGTAAGATGACTGGAAAGGATTGCACTGTCCATCATAGTTCCAGTTCTGTGCAAGGAGTTCTTCAAGAGCCCATTTGTTGCAGTCAAATCCCATAACAATAACGTCTTTGCCAACACCATGTGAGATGTTTGCTTTGTCAAGTGCTGCTACAGCACCTTTTGCCATATCATCATTCTCAGCGTAGATTACGTTAAAGCTTTCGCCTGAATCGATAACTGACTGAACGATCTGCTGTGCTTTTTCTGCATTCCACTCTGCTGTCTGCTGTGTAACGATCTTCCATGTATCATCTGCTGCTACCTGTGTATCAACTGCTCCTGAACGTCCCTTCTGAGCTGCTGATCCCATAACACCCTGGATATGGATAATGTTGTATTCGCTAAGTCCCTGGCCTTTTAACCAGTCAACTGCTGTCTGTCCTTCTTTTTCCATGTCTGAAACGATAGATGCTTCATAAAGGCTTGGGTCTGCATCGATGGTACGGTCAAATAAGATAACTCTGATACCTGCATCCTGTGCATCCTTAAGTACTGAATCCCAGCCGGCTGTATCAGCTGCTGAAAGCAGTAAGTAATCAACACCATCCTGGATGAATTTCTGAGCTGCTGTAATCTGCTCATCATTTTTTAAACTATATGCGAAAGCTGCATCATAACCATTTTCCGGTGTAAAAGTTTCTTTAAGGTCATTTACATTTGCTGTACGATATCCTGATTCATTTGGGTCATTGTTGATAATACCAACTTTGATTAATTCTCCTGTACTCTCTGTTGCTGCTGCATCCTCAGCTGCCGGTTCTTCTGTTTCTTCTGCTGCTGGTTCTTCAGCTACAGGTGCTTCTGTTACTTCTTCTGTTGCCGGAGCAGGTGCTGCTGTTTCTTTTGCTGCACATCCTGCAAGAAGAGATGATACTAAAGCTGCACTAAGTACTACACTAAGTAAAGTCTTTTTCATAATATATATTCCTTCCTTTCATACATACACGTTCCACTCATTTTCATGATTCAGTTTCATATGGAGCATTGATCAGGCGCCTTTCCTTTGCTCTATGACCTTATCTTATCCCTGTCATCACGCATCGTCAATTTGCAAAAGCCCTTATTTTCTAAGTTTGTGGCTTTAAACAATACAACTTTTTTTATATTTCATCAAATACAATACAACTTTTGAAATTGGTTCGTTTTTTTATGATTAGGTTGAATTTTATTAACTAATCGGTCTTTTTTCGACAAAAATCTGCTGTAGAATCAACTGAATTTCAAACTGTTTTTCTTGTGAATACTTATGAAACAGAATAAAAAATATTCATTTTTTAACGTTACGTATATTTTTTTAAGATAAGAAAGTGTGATATACTTAAGATAATTTTTTGAAAAGGAGTTTTTTCATGACCACAAAATATCAACGTCTTGCAGATATTCTGAGAGAATCGATGAAAAAGAATGCTTCTCTTGGTATCACGAAGCTGCCCACTGAACAAGCTCTCAGTGATCAGTATAAAGTCAGTCGGCAAACTGTCAGACAGGCGCTTTCCTTATTGCAAAAAGAAGGGTTGATTCAAAAAAAACGGGGAAGTGGATCTTACCCCACTGGTCTGGCTGCAGGTTCAGATAAAAATCACATTGCACTCATCACTTCTTATAGTGACGACTATATTTATCCGGCACTCATCCATGATATACAAAGTCTTCTTATGGAGTCCGGCTATCAGGTCAACTTATATTCAACTAATGACCATGTTTCAAAAGAACGCGAAATTCTTAAAGACCTCCTCCGTAACCCTGTTCGCGGCTTGATCATAGAAGGCTGCAAAAGTGCGCTTCCAAATCCTAATCTGGATTTGTATGAAAAGCTCAAACTAAATGGTGTCTCTGTCGTCTTTATTCACAGCATTTATCGGGATTTGTCCGGTTTTCCCTGTATCAAAGATGATGATTATTCCGGTGGATATACGCTGGTCAATCATCTTATTAAACAGAATCACTCTCAGATAGGTGGGATTTTTAAATACGATGATACAAAGGGACTGGATTGCTATCACGGTTATCTTTCTGCCATGTGTGATGCCGGTCTCTCTATTGAAGAAGAGCACATTGCCTGGTTTTCCTCTGAGGACCTTAATTTACTCAGAAAAAAACAGGATACCAGTTTTTTGTTGGAATTTATCCACAAACAATTGAAATCCTGTTCCGCTGTCATCTGTCACAATGATGAAATCGCCTATTGGCTGATTAAAGAATTGAAATATGCCGGCCAAAAAGTCCCTGAAGACCTTTCTGTCGCATGCATGAACTATAGTTATCTGAATGATTTAAGCCCTGTGCGCATTACCGCTTTATCACACGAACCGCATGAACTGGCAAAAACGACTGTAAACACTCTGCTCAACATGCTGCATGGGCTTTCTGGTGAATCTGTTAATCTTTCCTTACAGTTACTCACCCGAAACAGCATATCCGCACTAAATCGCTGAGGCTTCATTTCGATATTCTCTCGGTGAGCAGCCCTGCGTCTTTTTAAATACAAAACTAAAGTAATGCGGATCCTTATATCCCACCTCCAAAGCAATGTCTCCGGAATGTTTATCACTATGCCGCAATAATTTCTTTGCCTGTTCCATACGTTTTTGCGTCACATATTCTGTAAATGTCATCTTCATCACCTGACTGAACATGGCGCTAAAATAATTTGCACTTACATTTGTAATACTTGCCACTTTATTAAGAGACAAGCTCTCCTGTGCATAATTTGCTTCTATATACTCCATTGCTTTTTGCAGGATGCGTTTGCTTCTGCTCTCACTCTCACGATCCCTAAGCTCTATTGCACGTTCTAGCAATTCCTTCATATAGGAATGCAGATCCTCTTGCGTCCACAAGGTCAAATCCTGCAGATTTCTGAGACTGATTTGCTCAAACAATTCCTTCTGTGAGCTCCCGATAGACTCTGCAAAAGCAATCACAC
>JAAYYM010000297.1 GCA_012515365.1 Clostridia bacterium | reverse complement strand
ATTGCTACACTGTCATCATAGGTATGTTCGCTAAAATTAAGTTTCATGCTGCTCAGTTTACGAATTGCGTTTGTTTTTGCTGCCATGTTTAACTCCTGTATGCTTTTTGTTATGATTCTTTTTTCTTACTGAATACCCAAAAGAACCGATTTGTTCTCCAAGTGTAAAATAAGAGCCATGTGAATAGGCTACAAGATCTGTATCATTCAGATGAAATTTTCCTGTTGCATCAATATAGGTTTCATCCACAGACACAGCCTCAACCTTTGCAAGAAACAGATCATGGCTTCCCAGTGGTATGATTTTCTCAACCCTGCACTCAATATTAACAGGACTTTCATCGATTCCGGGTGCAGCAATAACCGATGATTTATTTGCTGTCAGTTTCATTTCTTTGAATTTATCCACCTGGCGTCCCGATTTGACGCCACAATAGTCAGTTGCATAAGTTAAGTTCTTAGTAACCAGATTGACAACAAATTCTCCTGTTTCCTTTATAATTTCATATGAATAGCGTTCAGGGCGTATTGATACAGACAACATAACCGGATCGGAACAAATGGTCCCGGCCCATGCTACAGTAATAATATTTGGTTTTTCATCTGCCCTTTGACAGCTTAACATTACTGCCGGTACCGGATACAAAATATTACCCGGTTTCCATATTTGTCGAGACATGAAGTATCCCCCATTTCCTATCAATATCAAATATTTACACGCTAAGATCAGATTTCATGACTTTATACAAAATAAGTACGGAGTCAAAACGCCTTCGACGAACGTTTTTGTATAAAGTCATGAAATCGCTCCACTAACGAAATCCATTCACAATCACTTATCACAGTATATCAATTGTCTCAAAATTAATCAAATAAAATACCCTCCTTACCGTTTAGTCCGGTAAAGAGGGTAACTGTTAAAATCTAAAATCACTTCGCACCAATTAGCAGATTCCCTGTGCTGTCATAGCATCTGCTACTTTTAAGAATCCGGCAATGTTAGCTCCGGCAACATAGTTACCTTCCATTCCGTATTTCTTTGCTGCATCATCTAAGTTATGGAAAATGTTAACCATGATATTTTTCAATTTTCCATCAACTTCTTCAAATGTCCAGCTTAATCTTTCTGAGTTCTGGCTCATTTCGAGTGCTGATGTAGCAACACCACCTGCATTAGCAGCTTTTCCAGGTACAAACCATACACCGTTTTTCTGAAGGTATTCTGTAGCTTCTAATGTAGTAGGCATATTAGCACCTTCACATACAGCCTGAACACCATTAGCAACTAATGCTTTTGCATCGTCTAAGTCTAATTCGTTCTGTGTTGCGCAAGGAAGAGCAACATCAACCTTAACTGTCCATACGCCCTTTCCTTCATGGTACTGTGCACTCTTACGAGCTGCTGCATATTCTGTTAAACGAGCACGTTTTACTTCTTTTACTTCTTTTAGAAGTGCAACATCGATTCCTTCCGGATCATAAATCCAGCCTGTTGAATCTGATACAGTTACAACCTTAGCACCTAACTGCTGTGCTTTCTGTGTTGCATAAATTGCAACATTACCTGAACCTGAAACTGAAACTGTCTTTCCTTTAATGTCTGAGCCGTTGCATTTAAGCATTTCTTCTGTTAAATATAATAAACCATATCCTGTAGCTTCTGTTCTTGCTAAAGATCCGCCATAAGATAAACCTTTTCCTGTAAGTACGCCTTCGTATACACCACGAATTCTCTTGTACTGTCCGAACATATATCCGATTTCTCTTGCGCCTGTTCCGATATCACCTGCAGGTACGTCTGTATCTGCGCCAATGTATTTGCAAAGCTCTGTCATAAAGCTCTGGCAGAATGCCATGATTTCTCTATCTGATTTTCCCTTAGGATCAAAATCAGAACCACCTTTGCCACCACCGATTGGCAAACCTGTTAATGAGTTTTTGAAAATCTGCTCAAATCCAAGGAATTTAATAATACCAAGGTTTACTGATGGATGAAGACGAAGGCCTCCCTTGTATGGTCCGATTGCTGAGTTGAACTGTACACGGAATCCGTTGTTTACCTGAACCTGTCCTTTATCATCTACCCAAGGAACTCTGAACAGTAACTGTCTTTCAGGAGTTACGATTCTTTCAAGTAAAGCATCCTTTCTGTAAGCATCCTCATTTGCTTCGATTACTACACGAAGTGATTCTAATACTTCTTTTACTGCCTGATGAAATTCCGGCTGTGATGGATTTTTCTCCACAACCATGTTAAAGATCTCGTCAACATATGACATGATTTTTCCTCCTTATAAGGTACGTTTTTGGTTTCTATCCCGCCTAAAAAAATAAAAGCATCAACAGACATAGATACCCTATGTCTGTTGACGCCTTTGCCCAAAAAAAATTATATAACGACTTCTTCAGCTTGGCAAGTGTTTTTTTTATTTTTTTAATATTTTTCTTTTCAAAAAAACACTTGCCTGCTGACCACATTATCCGTCCAGCTCAATAGAATCGGAAATGTAAAAATTGAATCCATTTTCCTTACAATAACGTTTAATTTCCTCGATCAAATTTGAATCTGTTGTATACTCAAGAAGATAAATGTCAACACCTTTAGCGGCATACTCGGTTTCACAACTACTGAGTAGTTAAATGGTGCCAAAGCCATTGACTCTCCATTTTTCAGTTGAATCACTGGTGTCAGTTTGTACTTATAGGTTCCCGGCAGTGCATTCAATGTAGCTTCAGCGTGCATGTATATAGAATTGTCAGTGTAGCCATTCTCATACCATACATTGACATCTTTCTTTGTTGACGTTACATCTTCACCTATCTTTTTCGTCGGATACGAAACCAGTTTTGCTGCCACATGATGCAGCTTATACCCTTTTCCCACAGAAAGTTCAGTAACCCCCTCCTGTTGGTAATTTGAATTCAGGGTCACAGATTTTTTCATAAGCTTCGCCTTTGGCAGGTTCCTTGCAACCGTAACAGTTAACTTCACAGATTCTAGTTCTAGTTCTCCAATTCTGTCTCCCCTAACACGAGGTGTCACAGAAATGACATATTTGCCTGGTACAGGATTCTCACTGAAGCAAACCATAATTCTATTCTTAATATTTCCTCCATAATATTTCCCATTTTCCAACCACAGTGCCCTTTCATCCACACCCTTAGGTGCACTCAGGAGCTTCCATTGATGAATATCCATTTCTTCAATCTGGTCACTCAGCTCTCCGGAAAGGTTTGCACGTGTCTGTACATATGGTATTCCTTTCGGTACATGCACTCCGCCATCTACTATATCAACATCAGCATATGGTCCGATGATGGCATCAAATGTCAGTGAACTATTCTGCAAGGTAACCTTTGGAAGCTTGTCACTCACCTCGACTGATATTATTTTCTTCTGTCCGCTTAGTTCTTCAGTGGTTCCATCTGACAAGATGCTAACCGGCGTCACTTGGAATTTGTAGGTTCCCTTAGGTGTTGATTTCTCCTTGTCTACATGCAGTATACAAATACCATCTCTGCACACGAATGTTTCCATCCATACCGATCCTGCATTCTTACCGATTGGCTCAATAACAGGATCCTGCATCTCGCCCATGGATGTGCTCATATTAATGCTACTTATTACGTCATAGTGCATATTCATGGAAATCTTCGTTCTGTCAAAAGTCACCTTCGGTTTTGAATCCGTAACTGTCACAGTTACCTGCACGCTGTTTAGTTTCGTTTCCTGCTCTTCCTGCCAACTTGGATCCGAAGCAGGGACCGGTGAGACAGAAGGCGTAATGGTAAATAAATACTTACCCTTTACCACACTGCCATTTGTTTTAAGTCGCAGTGAAAGACTGTCTGAATCTTTGGCAAACGAAGCATCCACCCACTCATCGTTATCTTCATCATAAGTACAATACTGCAATGACAGTGCCCCTGCTCCCTTTGCAGGAGCTTTTGATTCTACGACTTCGTATTTCGTAATATATGCTTTGGTACGCGCATCAAAGGTCGCAGCATCTGCTGCAATACGGAAGATATTCTTTTCACCAAGCAGATTTGCATCCGCAAAGTCATAATTTCTGTTTAATGTCAGCCCCGTCATGTTGATTTGAGCCTTTGCCTTTTCTCCCTGGCCTTTGACGGTAATGTGGATCTTCTGTGTGTCGCTCATTTCAGTAACAGTTTCCGCGATTCCATCATTCAGCGGAAGCTGTCTTTGAATCATCTGGTCTTTAAGAGTAATCGTCTGTGTCAATGTCGCAGTCTGTGTTCCCGGCGCAACAGTAATATCACCGTTTTGCTCACTGGTTACAACCGCATAACAGTTCGCAGGCTCCACATAGTTGCCATTGACATCTTTTGTGCCTTCCACCAGCTGATAGACAATCTTTTTGCCACTTGTATCTTTCACCAGATAATATTTTTTCTCGTTGTCATAACCCTCTGTAAAAGCTGCATCTTCGTCGATGATCTGCTCAGGATCAAGCAGTTCCAATCTATGTGTATCGCCATAGTCCGCATAAATAACTGCACTGTCTTCTTTCATGCTAAACTTCGGTTTCTTGTCCTGCACTTTAACAGAAATCTTCACAGGTTCAAGATGATAGTCATCAAAAGTGTTTTCTTGTATGCTTATCTCAACAACCGGTGTCACTAAAAACTGATAAGTTCCGGGATCTGCTCCAAAAGTCTTAAATTGCACTCCTTCTGCCCTGTATACTTCGTCAAACTGTTCCGTAAAGTAAGTTTTCCCGAGAACCTTACCGTCTGCCATTGCTGCCTTCGTCCGTTCATCTGCTCCAGCTACTTCATAAGATCTAAGTATTGCCATGCTGTCATCCGTACTAAAGTTTACAATTCCCTGTTGCTCACTAACATATTGATTACTCAGTGTCAGCTGCTTCACTGAAGCTTTTGCCTTCACCTTCTTACTTCCATCCACAACAATCGTCAATGGAATTCTAGGCAGTTTCGTTGTTCCATAAGTATCAAGAAATATTTCCGGTGCTACATAATACTTATAGGTTCCTGCCAGTGTTTTTTCACTGACAGATACCAATACACCTTCGAAGCCGTTACCGTAGAAACCAGTTCCTTCTATTCGTGGTTCTGTGTCAGTCCATGTGATTTTATCTTGTGTAGTCGCATCCCTGTAAACAACCGCAGAGTGATACTTTCGTGCTTGATTATAATCGCCGGAAATCACATAAGGAACAAGGTAGCTTCCCGGCACAGAAGAATCCACTTTGAGTTTGTTCTGTCCAAACTTCACCTTTGCTGCTTCGGCTGTCACTTCCACCCGAATGATAATCGGTTCTAAATAAATATTATTTGAATCACTGCCTGGGTCAGTATCCACACGTGGAAGGTATTGATATTCATAGACGCCTTCTACCGAGTATGGATGTGCCTGAAATGTATAGATCCGCTCTGTCTCATTATTACCTGCCCGACCGGTAACCCGAATATTTGTGCCGTCCCCATGATGCTGCGCCTCAGCTTCTTTGGGTTGTGATATCATTTCCGGTCTGTAATAATCGGTATATAAATTTCTTGTACCTTCCGGCAATCTCACTGTCGTCTCAGCCGTCTTAGAAGGATAAGATTTATTCAGCTCAAGTTTATCTCTCGTAATGACAGCCTTCGGCCGTGTATCTTCGATTACAACTGAGAATTTCACCGGCTTCATTGCTTCAATAATTGTCTCACTTCCACTGCAAATATCTGCGCGAGGTGTCAAAATGAAATTGTAAGTACCAGCCTTCAACTGATAATTTGGATAAGGACTATACTGCAGAATCCCCAGCTTATTGGAATTATCGCTCCGGTTTACTATATGAAAGCTTAAGTAGCTAAACAGGGTAGGCGAAGTATCCGAGGCAACACTAGAGTCATATGGCTTATCCTGATCTATCCCAAGCAATTTAGCTGTCTTTGCATCAGCCGGTTTAAGAATACTGTCTTGCAATTCATTCGTACCCAACCCTCGAATATTGGCACGGTCCGAATGATCAGCTCCATCCAAAACAGGTACAGTCAAAATAATCTCATCCAAATCACCTGATTTATCCAATTCCAGCACTACCTTGTTTTTATCCATAATAGGCGTCGGGCTGCCATCCACAAACTTAAGTTTTACTGTCTTGCTAATCAGATTATCATAACCCTTACATTTCACTATGAATGTCATTTGTTTACTGATTTTTTTGATATTGCTCCTGATGTCGCGCTTCAACCTGATTTTATATTCGTCTGTTTCTTCATTTTTAATCAGTTCAATGTCATGTGGATTCGTCGTACTGTAGAGTACGTCCTCTACCTCATATCCATTTTTCAATGCAAATGTAATCGGTGCCTGTGCGTCTTTCCAATAATAATAGTCAACATCAGGTACCATTATTGTCAGATCAGCGTTTGTTGGTGTTTTCTCGACGTTAATCTCCACGCCCAATGCAATACCGGCTTTTGATACCATTGTTTTTCCATCTGCTTCAACGGAATTAAGTTTGCCACTGATTTTGGTCTTCCCGCCACCATAAATGTAAAGCCTGTTTTCCCCGTCATTCGTGACCACCTTTGCTACCTTTGCATTAGACGAAGACCATGTAATATTGACTTTATTTGCGCTTATTTGACCATCTACACCATCTACGGTAATCGAATCAATCACATAGTAATGATCCTTTTGACTTCTCTCACGAACCTTCTTTAAATCAATATCTCTTATTTCAATCTTTGGTTGTGATGCCTGATCCATCCTGCTGTCAACTGCTACTTCTTCAGCACTCACAGGACTTTCTGCCATGCCTGCCGATGGACGCAGTTTCATCTCTACACCAATGATATTGTCCTCAACCACAGTAATGGTTCTTGTAGTCTTACGTTTTAATGGATCATGATCAAGTGTAACAGTTATCGTAGCCTTACCTGCCTTTTTAGGGAGCAGCTTTATTGTATGATCTGAACTGTTATGTTCTACTTCCAGTATGCTTGTATTTGAGCTTTTCACCTGATAGGTCGGTAACATATCATCCGTGAATCTGAGCAATGCACGATTGCTGCCATAACCCACCTGCAATGATATCCCTGTTCCATATGCCATGGAAAAAGTGTTATTAATCAAATATCCATCATCATCCGTCAAAAACAGCTTATAGGTTTGATCAAGTGGATAAATGGACACACCGGTACTATATGTTTGTCCCAACAGCTGTGTGGTAATCGTCTGTTTCTCTTTGCTTGCTTTCTTAATTCTGAATCCGGGATTTCTGCCATCTGAGGACACATATTCTATGATATCTGGATCCTCTGAGACAACATTGTATAATCCCATATTACGATAAGCTTTTAAAACCTGTGCCTGATTGCACTCATTTCCAAACGTAATATCGACATATTTCATCTGATCTGCCTGCTCTTTATACTCAGGCAATGTCCATGCTGACTGTTTTGCAACAATAACACTGCTCGGTTTCGCAACTAGATAGATAGTTTTTGCTTCCATCCCATTATGCATGATTT
>JAAYYM010000296.1 GCA_012515365.1 Clostridia bacterium | reverse complement strand
GTTTTTACAGTTTACACAGAACTTGAAACTCTCCCGAAATTGCCTCTCATTTTTGCAAAGAGATAAACCATTTTTTTGTTTGATTTATCTTTTCCACGTTTATGTATTATATGAAGGGATAATATCCAAAACATTTTCAGTGAGCGGATAATGTCATAAGGTTTTTAGTAACTTGGGCATTTCCTCTATTCTCAATGAGCACATATCTTTTGTTGATTTTTTCTATTGCTACAAGCTTGTATGTTCCTCATTCACTGATTCCGAATTTCTGAATTATGTTTTGGGCTAACTTGCGTCTTGATTTGGGCACAGTCAATTTCTTGATATGATATCTAATAAAGCCTTATTATTGAGTGATATATCCAATATCGTTTTTATTAAGCTTGAGATTTTCATTCTTAAGTCTCTTTTATATTTTAAAACCCAAAATATACATTTTACTATATTTATCTTACCATGGGTAGAATATCTGTTAAGATATTAACACTTTGCAGATACTATCTAAAGCTTTCTTACCGTGTTTATGTTCCTTGATCCCTCATATGATTTGTTTCTCTATGAATTTTGTCTGCTTTATGTTGATTACATACATCACTTTTGATTTTATCATTTGGTGACTAAGATTCGTGCCGATCTAGGTTTTGTATTTCGATTAGAGATATAATTAAATTTGGATAACATTAACGCCTTTATAAGTAAAAGAAAGTGTGAAATCATAAAAAATATTTTTAATACTTTGAACGGCACAATATTTTTTTTATTAATATTCATATGTGACTATGTATAACTGTTTCCATAAGTATTGAATAGTCAAATATGACTACCATACTTTTTATTTTCTAAAATTTAATAAAATTATATTGGCAGGTATTATTAATATTTTACAAAAATACACTTGATATCAACAATTTCATTTGCAGATTGATTCGTCAGAGCTGTAATTGGCATATATTTTGCTTCAAATAATCTTATAATGATAGGTTTTCTTTTAAGAAAGGAGGAATCAAAAAGAAAAAATAGAAACCTATTTAATGAGTTGTATAAGTTTATTTCAATTTTCAAATGAAAGAAGGTGAAATAATGGGAAATGAGAAAGACAAATCTTTGAATGCTGTGAGTCCGTCATATCAGAAATTGCTAATTATCGTCCCCGTATTAATTGTTTTAGCCTTAACAGTTTGGTTCTTGCTTCAGCCGGAAAAAAGCATCAATTTACTTAATTCGATTAACGAAACCTTTGTCGGCAGTATAAGTTGGCTCTTCTTAGTTTTACCACTCGCTGTACTTGGTGTCAGCTTTTGGTGGGCACTCTCTAAAAGAGGCAAAATAAAAATGGGAGGATCTGATGCGAAACCGAAATATCCTTTATGGCTGTATATAGGCATGATTGTTTGTGCTGGCTTGGCAGCAGGTTCTTGTATTTTTTCTTTGGTAGAGTGGTCTTTATATGTAAATGATCCACCGTTTAATATTGAACCGAACAGTATTGAGGCTGCTGAATGGGCAACTTCTACAAATCTGTTCAACTGGGGGTTGACAGTATGTGGACTGAATATGTTGTTAGTTCTTCCTTTCTGCTATACCTATTACGTAAGGAAAAGAAGTGTGCTTAGATTAGGAGATGTAGCCGCCATTATGGTAGGTGAAGACAAACCATATGCGAAAACAGTGCGGGTTGTATGTAATCTGATTTACATAATTGTAGTATTGGGTGGATTGTGTTGTACCCTAGGTCTCGGGGTTCCGAATATTTCAATGGGACTTTCAAATCTTTTTGGATTTGAGGCTACGAACCTTGTTAATGTCATAGTAATCATAGTGATTGCTATTATTTTTTCATTTAGTTCTTCACTTGGAATAAAAAAAGGGCTTTCTCGTCTTACATCTTTTAACGTATTCTGGGCATTGGCCTTCTTATTCGTAATTTTGCTTAATAACCCTGTATGGATTCTTGACAATACTCTTAGAGGAATAGGAATGATGGCAGACAACTTCATGGGATACTGCTTTAATACCGACACGGTATATCAAGGTGGTTTTGGGAGTAGGTGGACATTGTTCTTCTATGCTTATGCATGGGCTTTTGCTGCAATGTTATCAGTGTTGGTAGTGAAAATTTCATATGGCAGAACTTTCCGACAAATGATTTTTAGTGTTATATTCGGAATGACTGGAGGGTGTTGGCTCTTGATGGGAATCAACGGTAGTTTCGGTTTGAAACTTTTCTTAGACGGGAAAGTTAATCTTCCTGAAATCGTCGCAAGCGAGGGCAATAACGCCGGAATCTATGCCATATTGTCAAATTCCAACATGGGTGAAACCATAGGGACGGTAGCATTTCTAATAATGATTATCCTTTTCCTTTCCACTTCATTAGACAGTGCCTCTCTATCTTTAGCCGCTGCTACTCAGAGGGAAGTTAGTATTGATGCAGAGCCTGCTCCAAAAGTTAGGTTGATGTGGTGCCTGATTCTTGCAGCTATTCCTTTGGCAATGATTGCAGCAGGAGGGAATTTAAGTTCTTTGCAGGCATTTGTAAATCTGGTATGTTGGCCAGTTCTAATTGTTGGCTTATGGATGTGGTATAAAATTATCAAATGGTCTAAAGAAGACGGATATTAATCCGTAGATAGTTAAATTTGTAAGATGAATTTTATCTAACATCTCCTTGTACAAGGAGATGTTAGATAAAAAAGGAGAATTTCCATAATGAATTTGTTATGCAATGTTAAAGCAAAAACAGTAAAAATGGCTGGAATAGAGGTTTCTCAGGTTGCCTTTGGAACCGAACATATTAATCAGTATGCCACAGATTTTGGCGGCAAATTACTGAGAGATGCAGCCATAGATCATAATGTATTCTTTTGGGATACAGATAATGAATATGGAAGTCAGCCACAAGTAGCCTGTGGCTTGAAACTTGTTGAACGAGATAAAGTAGTAATTTGTAGTAAGACCTATGCGAATACGGCTAAAGAAGCTGAAGAGGACTTCCACCGTATATTATGTGATCTTAAAACGGATTATTTAGACATCTGTTTGTTACACTTTGTGAGCGATGAAAGATTTGCTATCTGTCGAGGTGCTTTGGAATTTCTGCAAAAGATGAAAAAACAAAAACTGATAAGAAGGGTGGGCTTGTCAACACATTCAAATGATGTGGCATGGAAAGCAAGTGACTTGAAAGAAATTGATATTATATGTGTTACATTAAACCGAGATGGTTCAAGGATTGATGGCAAAGGAAATGCACAGGGACAGATTGCTGCCTTGCAAAAGGCCCATGCCAAAGGTATTGGAACTTATGTGATAAAGGTGTTGGGTAGAGGAGATTTGCTTTATGACATGAAAGCAGCAATGCACTGGGTAATGGAAAACCATAAATATATTGATGTATATAATATCGGATTTTCAAACATAAGAGAGTTATCTCAGGATGTCAAGATTGTGAACGATTATTATGAAGAGAGGGGGTTGTAATTTTGAAATCAACTTTTGATATGGTTATCAAGAATACAACAGTTCTCACATTAATCAATGAGGGACATTATGCAGTAAAAATTTTCAATGGTGATATTGGTATTTCAG
>JAAYYM010000749.1 GCA_012515365.1 Clostridia bacterium | reverse complement strand
GGTTGAACGGGACGCGCTTTCAGAAACGGAACGGAAAAACGGCAGGGTCTATTGACAGCCTTTTCCCCGCCGCCTCTTTTTAATCTCCCCGGCCCGACGTTTCCGCTCCCGGTCTAGGAGTTGGCGGAGTTCCTGCATGGAATACGCCTTTTTGATTGCGTCGTTTTCCTCGCGGAATTGTTCATGGGAGGTGCAACCCGCCGCGCTAGCATCCATCCACAAGGCATGCACCCGCGCATCTTCGACGGCATCGTATTCCGGTTTCCGTCCCGCCGCGTTCGGAGGCAGTTGCTTGTTGGCGGCATCCGCCGCGATCCGCTGGAATCGCGCATTGTGGGCGGGCCACTTCGCCGCGAAGAAGAACGCGGCATCCTCTATGCTGGTCAGTTCCTCTTTCGTCCGGGCTTTCGCCAGACGCTCTTTCAGCGTCCGCGCCTCCCGGTTTGCGTCCATCCCGTCAACGGCTACCCGCATTTGCTCATTCATTTTCAAGCCCCTTTCCGCGCCTTGCGCGTTTCAGCTTCAACCGCCGCCTTTTCGCTGTCCGGCACAATGGCCCAATATCTTTTGGCATCGGCCAGCCCCACCGCAGAATCCTTGTAATGCTTTTCGATTTCCCGGCTTTGGGCCGTGTGGCCCATCATCGCCGCCAGCCTGTCCCGTTCTCCGTATGCCTTGTAGAAGTAGGACGCGAAACTATGGCGGCAGACATCCGGGCTCCACCTGGCCCCCTTCATCGCCTCCACAACCTTGTCCCTCGCCCTACGGAACGCGGTAGGGTTAGTCACCACCGGCCCCGCAATCTTCCGATATTTCCGCAACCAGATTTCAAGATTCGGGAGGATTTCGACGTGTCGTTTTTCCCCCGTCTTGCTGGTTTCGCCCCGCACGGTAATGAAATGCTCCACGGGGTCATCTGGTTCTTCGGGGTCATCTAAGCAGATGTCCCCCCATTGAAGCCCCGGCATCACCCCGCCACCGTGCTTTGCCACCAGCCCCGCCAACTCCTTCCGCGCATCCTTCAACGCTTGGGCCTCCGGCGTCGCGCCCAGTAGCCGCATATTCCCCCCGCGCCCCTTTCCCATCCCCAGCCGCAAGCGTTCGGCCTCGAAGTTTGTGCGGGCCTGTTTGAGCTTCTTCTTGGCTTCCTTTATCCGGTCATCCTGCAATCCGTACTGCCCACACAATTCGGCGGGGCGCAAGCCCGCCCACCACAAGACGGCAAACCCGGCCACCATTTCCGGGGCTTGTGTCTCGGCAATCCGCATGAAGCTTTCCACATCCCGCGCCGCCCATGTCGCCGGGGGCTTGCGGGGCGGCACTTTGGGAACCTCCACCGCCGCAGCAGGATTTACCTTTTTGCTGATGGCCCCCTCCTTTTGGCAGAAACGGAAAAAGGCATTGAGGGCTTTTCTCCAAGCGCGGATTGTCGTCGCTTGCCCTTTCCGGCCCGCGATGAATCTTTCAACGTCCGCCTCCCATACCCCGGCCACGGGAGTTTTCTCCCCGAGTGCATCCTTGAACGCGGTCAGCTTCCAACGCAGTTCCCGGATTGTCTCTGGACGGTAGCCCAATTCCTCCCGCTTATTGAGAAACCGGGTCACCATACTCCCCAGCCCGATTTTGTTCCCGTCCACCGGATGCCGTTCCGCCCAGAACGCCACGATCTCATCCAGCGTTGCCCGCCCATTGGCCACCGTTTCGGCCCGCTTCACCGCCGCCCGTTGGTTGTCGTCAATCTTGTGGGCGGTCCCGTGCTTCTCCAGTTCGCCCATTTCATCATCTACCCGTTGGGCGGCATCCGCCCGCGTGTCAGCCGCCAGACGCTTCCGGGCTTTCTTGTCGCAGTTGTCCGCCAGCCAATACGGGGTTGTATGCCTGTCCCCCGGCTTCGGGATGATGTAGCGGAGTTTCCATCCCCGGTATTCGTCGGTATGGTATTTCCTCCGATTGCGGGCGGCGCGGTCAGGCTGTTTGGGCTTGTGTTTCATGGCTGGCTTTGCCTTTCTTTGTCTATGCAAGCCACCATAAGCCTAATGCCCGAAAGTGTCAACACGGTGTCCACACTTTTTCAGAGAATCGATG
>JAAYYM010000295.1 GCA_012515365.1 Clostridia bacterium | reverse complement strand
GACTTGTGAGTTATAGACTGCATACAGCCGACCTGCTTCAAGTCGAATATCTGCAAATAGTCCTTCGGAGCAGGCATATGATCTACGCATTCCCATAGAAAAAGCTGTATTTCAATTGGGATAGCTGCATCGACTCCACAGGTCAGATATCGGTTGTTTTCTGGCATTTTTTTGAGCCTCCTTTATAATATTTTCGAATACCTTTGATATGTATTCAGATTAATAATATATATATGAAAAATCAAAAAAATAGAAAACAGAGCCCACTTACGTAAAAAAGCTTTTTTGAAATAATCGATTACGTAGTAATCATATATATATGAAAATTGAAAATTCCCGAAAAAACCTTAAATTGGTTTATCAAGTGCTTGAATATCAGGTATATTTATGGTATGATTGTATATAGAAGGTCTAATTTTTCATGCTTCGCATTATTTTACCGCCCATTACGGGCGGCTAAACGGTATAAAACAAAAAAAGCAGTGATACTTTCGTACCACTGCCTGAGAAAAGGAAAGAAAAATGATAATAAACACAGGTATGCGGACAGACATACCAGCATTTTACAGCGAATGGTTCATGAACAGGATTCATGAAGGCTTTGTACTTGTGCGAAATCCATATCGTCAGGAATGGATAACCCGATACGAGCTTGATCCTGAGGTAGTTGACTGTATAGCCTTTTGTACGAAGAATCCTGCTCCGATGCTGAAGTATATTGAGGAGCTTAATCGGTTTCATCAATACTGGTTCGTGACTATAACTCCCTATGGAACAGACGTTGAACCTAATGTTCCATCAAAAGAACAGGTCATGCATGACTTTATGACACTCTCGAAAGCTGTCGGTATCAACTGTATCGGCTGGAGATATGATCCGATATTTATTGACAGCACATACACGCTTGAACGTCATATATCCGACTTTGAGACTATGTGCAGAACTCTTTCAGGTTATACAGAAGTGTGTGTTATTAGTTTTATTGATCTCTATGAGAAAGTTATTCGTAACTTCTCACACGCAAAAACTGTAACTACACAGGAGCGTATTGCCATCGGTAAGGCTTTTGCAGAGATCGGGCAGCGTTACGGCATCACGATAAAAGCTTGTGCTGAGGGAAATGACCTTGCACCATACGGAGTTGACTGTAACGGATGCATGACGAAAGAGACATTTGAGACTGCTATTGGAAGTTCTCTTGATATCCCCAAAAAGAAGTCTCAGCGGGCAGAATGCAGCTGCATACTCGGCACAGATATTGGCGCTTATGATACCTGCGGACATCTTTGCCGTTATTGTTACGCAAACTCGAGCAGAGAGAATGTAAGACGTAATATCCGTCAGCACGATTCAACTTCTCCGTTCCTTGTTGGGACGCTCCATAAAGGTGAAACTATACATCCAGCGGAGCAGGTCAGCTGGATAAATAATCAGCTTTCGTTTTTCTGAATATGCTTCTATCCTCTCGATTGTTCGGGAGGATATATTTTTTTCTGAGTTTCTACTATGCAGTAAGAATGTATGACAAATGTACTTTATTTCCTGCAATTTATTATTATTAATATTATTATAAATATTATTAATAATCTCAATATTATGATAATTCTAATTAATCTAAATAATATATAATTTATAAATAAATATATTAATATATTTGTTTAATCACACACGTATGCCTGTACGCATGCGCGTATTTAATATATTATATATACTAGAATAACAGGAAGAACAAGATCAAGATCAAGAAGAACAACCAATCCTGTTATGAATAAAATGCAGTTACTGTTGTGTTTGATGTTTTGATACTTCGTCACCATTTGACATCATTCTTGAAATTTTATAAACAGGAGATTAAACTCATGAAAAAAGAAACTACAGTAAAATCAATCAGAATTCCGAACGATATCATAGCTGATATCGAGGAAACAGCTAAGGAGAAGAAAACTACATTCTCGAAAGAAGTCATTCGAAGACTTCGAAACAAGGGTAGCTATGATAAAAACTATCCGTTTTTTCTGACAAAGGTTCAAACTCTCATCAACTACAGCTTGGTAGGCGTTCAAACGG
>JAAYYM010000294.1 GCA_012515365.1 Clostridia bacterium | reverse complement strand
TATTATGCTATAATAGCAGAAAAAACAAAATTGAAGGGACGTTAATTATGATAATTAAAAGATTATTTCAAACTGTTTTTATGGCTAGTTTTACTACGCTAATAATGGCTGGATGTGCCTCACATAGTAATGTGGGAGAAGCTAAGGTGGAACCACTATGGGATGTAGACGGGAAACAGAATAAAATAGTAGTAATTAGTGATCTTCATCTTGGAATTAAAGATGAGTATGCAGAAACACTAGAAAATCGACCACATCTTGTTAAATTTTTGCAGCGTTTATGTAATACTAAAGATGTAAGAGAACTGGTGATTGCAGGAGATTTTCTAGATGAATGGTATCTACCTGTATATTATCCCTCATATACGGACGAAGAGCAATTTTACAAAGATGTGATTGCAAATAATCAGGATGTAATCGACGAGATAAATCATGTTATAGAAAGCGGTATCAAAGTGGTATATGTCGTTGGTAATCATGACATGACATTGGCAGCAGACGTGTTACAGGAAGCGATTCCGAATATTGAACAGGCAAGAGATGTAGATGGACTTGGTGCATATCGTACGGGTGATCGTGATGAGATTGTAATTGAGCATGGACATCGTTATGATGTGTTCTCAGCGCCGGATACAGTTACGAATGCTGAACTTTGTGGAAATGATGATACGATTCTGCCCTCAGGATATTTCTTTGCAAGATATGCTGCTACATGGGTATTAGAGGGACATCCAAAAGTGGAAAAAAATCTGCCGGTGATAACGAATATCCCAGAGCAGTCTGATACGGATCAGTATGGGGCTTATGCTTATTATTCGGTACTTAAAAATATCACTGAAAAGATGACAATAAATGAGAAAGAGGACGAAGAGATATTTGACATTCATATTGCAGGCTTTGATGACAAGTATTCTTACCTTGATTTTTATCCGGCTGAGCAGGCCGATGGTACAATAAGTGCACCGGTATTGTATAAAAATATTCAGAAAACATGGGATGAACGACAGGAAAATAATAATATTAAAGTAAAGAATTCGTTCCTTGAGGCTGTAAGTGGAGCAGTGGACTGGAAGTACTATTTTGAACAGGCAAAAGCACAATATCTGGAAAACCCAGATGAAAATGTTGACGTGGTTGTATTTGGTCACACGCATGTTCCGGTATATAGTGTTATTGATGGCGGAAAGCTTTATATAAATGATGGAACATGGGTTGATCATAACGCAAATGCTCCGGAGCTCACACGTATCTTTGCTGTCATTACCACTGGCGAGAAAACTACAGCCGGACTTTACAAGTATGAGGAAGATGAAAGCATAAGTGACATTAAAGAAGATTTGAATGGAACATTAGGAAGCACTAGCGAAAATGAAAACTAAACCAAAAGAGGAGTGGCTCAGTAGTATTCACTCATGATAGCTACTCCTCTAGCAATTTCATCTTCAAAAAAATGTGAAGAGAAGCAAAAAAAACAGATGCGATGTTATATGAGTACATGTGTAAGATGGTAGAAAAGTCAGACGACAGTCATGTTGAATTGGAGTTTGTTAAGCAAGGTAAGGATAAAGCATCAGACTGGATTTTACAGAATAAATAAGGTGCCTCACATTTGTTAGATAATGTGGTTCAAAGGAAAAAATGTAGGATTTGACAGCAATATGTAGAGGGAGAGAAATGACCTCTGAAATTACAATTTCATACAGGAAAACGCAAAGGCATCAGGACAGCAAATCTTGATGCTTTTATTTATTATTATAATTTGTATCATTTACCTATCAAATGTAGCGATTGAATTAGTGGAAAGAGTATTGATGTTTCATTCTCTTTCTTTTTTTCTTTCTTGTGAATTCTCTTTTGCTTCGTTTGCGAAGAGGCTTTCTACATTTTGTTGTACTATCGTCAGATTCTTTTTCTCATCTTTTAGTGCATTCATTTTCTTTGATAATTCTGCTTTTTTCAGTTCTAAAGACTGCAATTCATTAGATAGAGTATTGAGCTGCAGAGAATCGCCAGATATATTTAGCCGCTTTAATGCGGTCTGAGCCGATTCAAATAATACAAGTTCTGAACGGTGTTCTTCTCGAAAAGCGGTCGATTTTGCAGATTGAATATATGCTTCCCAGACCGGCTGATTGGTTTGGATGCGAGAAGCATATTTTAGTATTTCATTTTGATTCGCTATCTTATCTTCAATATTTCTGATAGCATTATGAACTTCCTTGATTTCCTCTTTATTCTCATTTACCATAAATTCAACATCGGCAAGAGATGAGATATGATGCTCTTTCAGATAATTGTAAGTAGCTGCAATCTTTTTTGCATCCTGGATTGCCAAGTGTTGTCTATAATACTTACCTTCTGCAGTAAGCATTAGGTTATGATAATTATCAATTAATCCAATGGAGTGATCAAATTTCCATATCCGGATTTCCACGGGTTTAATAATAACCATACCTGCAGGGTTTTCTTTTACTGCAGTAATACGATTTGTGATAGCCTCTTTTGTGTAGT
>JAAYYM010000293.1 GCA_012515365.1 Clostridia bacterium | reverse complement strand
GCTACACAAGCATGGGAGTCTCTTCCATAATCACAGACAGGCCCGAGACGCTTTCACAGCTTCTGATCAGAAAAGCACAGCTCTCGATATTTCAGAGAAGAGTCCTCGCGGTCCTCTCATTCTAGGAAACTTCGCAAAGTTTTCATTGGCAAGACACAAAAATCTTTTTCTAAGGTCATTCGAAGTGAACTCGGGGAGCTAAAACCCCGCCTAAAATCTGATATCGAGATTAAAGCGTGATTGAAATTAGGTTTGGTCCTTATGGCCTCTGACTCACTCATGACAACGATTCTGAAAGCCCTCACCCCTTTCATCAGTAGTTACATGGATTTCTTTTATCTATTCCTTTTTCAATGATCTTTTGCTGGTCTTTGCTACTTTGGCTCATTTCTAATTCACACACGGCACTTTCAATTACCAGAATTGGAAATAGCCTCAAGGATAGCTACTATTGCGTAGCTTTCCTTTTCAATTCCCATCTCATTTTTTAAAAAAGCTTGCCACTGCTTTTCCCTTAGAACATTCAGGATAGTTTTCGCTACAAATTGCCAATAAATTGGATCTTTAGCCTTCAAATTCGCTATTTCACTCTTAGCTTGCGATGCTAATTTATCAAAATTAATTAAAGGTTCAGGATCGGCAATTCTCAATAAAATTGCTAACACATATATCCAGTCAAGTTGCAAATTACTGAGATTGTTTTCGTACAATTCCTTCAAACTTCTCTTCGTATTTTGTAGAATACCTTCTGACTGTGTAAGAAGAAATCGAAAGTGCTTTCCAGAAAGATCTCCAAAGGTTCTGGAGAAAAGGCTCTTAAGTAAGCGATTTCTACTTGCTTTCTTTTTTAGATATACTATTAGAAGCGCCCGCGCTAGCTTCAAATAAACAATTATTCTGGATCCTGCACAAGTACTGGAATAAAGCTCATCATTTTCGATACTTGTTTCTATTTCTTTCACTGTTTTTTTGAAGAGCTTATAAAAGCGAAGTAGTCTTGCTGGATTCAATTTTAATTTGCTGTTCGATTGGCTCAAGCCAATAAAAGTTAGAATCATTTTGCTAATCAAAACGCTTACTCTGCTACTAGGATTCAAAGGCATAAGTTTTATTTGATCAAGATGATTAAGAGTTTTGTCCAGTTCTTTGATTCCCATTGTCTTCAAGTCTCTCAAAACCTTCATTTCGTTTAGCAATATATCTGCATGCTCAACGGTCCTAATAAGAAAAGGAGAAGGTGCTTTCATTGAATTAAGATCTGCTTGACAGATCTCGAAGAATCTCTGCGAATTGTCTAGAAAAGCTCTACTATTTTCGTTCTCCGTGTCCAGAACCATATGCACAGACAGAATCGATAAGGCGGCATATAATCTTATTCTCTCTTCCAAGTTCACCGCATCTCCTCTGCTGTTCTTCTCATACTCAAGTAGCTTGTAATAATCTCTCAGGCTCTCTGCAATTACCATAGGATTATGCAAGTCATGTCCTGCAACATTTAAGTAGGCGCTTGTCTCAGCAATAACGATATTCATTTTCATTTTTAGGGAATCTTCTCTTTCATGTTCAAGAACCTTTTTTGCTAGGTGATTCATCGATTTCAGAAATTCAAAACCAGTAATTGCCCACTCAGTAGTTGCAGTAATATCCCAGGCAAAAAGGACACCTTCAGTTTCAGCTAACTTATCTAGAAACAATCCCAGGTTTTTGCCGTTATAGCTAATTAGAATTCGTGCTATTACTTGCAATTGATGAAGCTTATTTCTCATATATTGCTGACATTCAGAGTCATAGAATAATCCTGATTTACTAACTACTTCATTTGTAAAGTTTTCTAGTCCCCATTTTTCCCACAGTATGAAAATTTGTTTTTCAAGAAGTTCTAGATTTCTTTCTTTGATCCAGGATTCTTTATGAATATCATGATTGACGATAATGGAATCTTCTTTAGTTCTTTTCAGAACATCAATTCTTTCCAATTCATTAGAGATTTGGCGAAATTCGTTGCTTTCAAATCCACAATTAAGAAAGATTTCCCTAATTTGATCTTCTTTTAAATTCGGTAGTGCGGCTATCAAATTGAGCAAGAATTGAGCCTGTTGTCCTCTTTCTCCTATAGATTTGAAAAGGTACTCTTCAAGTTCATTATCGTTGGGTATTTTAGACTCTTCTAGAATCCAGAAGCCATTTGAAAGGTGTATTATCTTCTTCTCAAACAAACGCATCAATATATTCTTGATGTAAAACGGAAATCCATTAGTTTTTTTCCAAAGCCTTTCCGAAAACTCTCTGGGAATTAAATTTGGGACAAAAATATCGCTTAAAAGCTCATATACGAAGTCCTCTTTGTCGAATCCTTCTATCCATCTATCGATTGTCATGTCTAACTCGACTTGTTTTTCGACAGGCCGTGAAAAAATCACGAGCTTTAACTCTTCGTCGACTAGTCTCTTTGATAGATTCCCAAGTATCTTTTTCAGTGTTTTTATTCCTGTTTCACTTAAACTATGAGCATCGTCCATTATCATCAGGAGTTTCCTGCTTCTCGTGTCTCTTATATGTTCAATAATAAAATCCTCAATCAAATTTTCTGTAAGACTGTCATAGACATTTTGGTTAGTCTCAATTATTGAGTTAATCTCATCAGACATCTTGTAGAAGGCTTTACTATTACAATCTAATTTTAGAAAAGAGTGAACCAAAGGGTTGTTTTTAGATTCGGAGAAAGATGGGGAGTTGTAATGTGTGATTGGCAGTTCAAGTACCTCAAAATTAAACTCAGCTGCGAGCTGGACAATCTCGCGCCTAAACCTGGTTTTGCCAACGCCCCCATTTCCGAAAATGTGCCAGACTTTCAAACCGGGTCTAACAGTATGAATTCCATGTGCTAGCTCTTCTCTTATCTCTGCAAGAAGTTCTTTTCTATCTATCATTTTTGTGGGTTCAAATCTTTTGTTGACAACTAAATTTACACTGTCGCTGTTCAGTATTCCATTTGGATCTTTAAGTTTCACAGAAATAGCGTTGTTTATTCGACCAAATATCAATGGAGTGAAACTCAATTTCTCAATACGGACCTCCTCGGGTTCAAGATCTATTTCCATAAACAAGCAGCCCTTTTTTTCTTGAGCATTGCTGAACTCAAGCGCTACTTCAGGGCAACTGCTGACAATCAGTTCGATTGATTTGTGTAAGTTTCCAGTGTTTTCAATAAAAATTAGTGCCTCACTTCTGCACATATCCATTATTCTTATCTCTTGAGGAAGCAAAATACGAAACTCCACGGTGCCTTCCCGTAGGCATAAAATCGGTATATTGTGTTTAATTCTATCTATGACTTTGTTTGCGGCACTGATTTCAATGTAGATCTTCATGTTATCGTTCATTCTTGATTCTTGGGAGATCGAGAAATATAAAGGATCGCTAATTACGAAATCAAGATCCTCCGGCAGTTCTAAAGAAGATTCAAGGATTGATTTGCTTTCAAATCTTATATTGATCTTGGCTTCTATCTTCCTTCTATCAGAGTAGTCATACCGAAATAGTTTAACTTTAATACAGATCTTCTCATCATAATAAATGAAATTGTTATGAACTACTTCCGTACCGAATTTTGCCGGCTGAGCAAATTCGTTTATCTCGTCGTCCTTTATATGAACGGTTAAATCGAGAGAATTATAGATTCCTTCTATAGTTCTTCCGGATTTTATAGAAGAGTACATGCTGTATATCTTGTTATCTTTCAAGAATATGAGTGGAGAGACTTTAAACCTATCCTTATTTGTTATCAGAAAGGTCTCATCACCTTCTCTGACAAAAACCGAATCATCATAAAATAGCTTTACCAGTTCATTTTGAATTGTTTCAAACAGTTTTGAGGAGACTTCCCATATCTTTCCCGATGAATCTATTGAAAGTGAAGATATATCAAAACTCAAAGAAGGAATTGTTTTTAAAACAATGGTTAGATCTTCTATAACTTGGTTTGTGTGGGCAAGAGAGTTTCTAATTTGCCTGAAGATATTTGAGATCTTAGCAATCTTCTCCAGCGAGCTTTGTTTGATATTATCTATTCCCATTGAAGATGCTACATCGTTTAGAAAAACTTCTAGAAATCTCTCCTTTTGGAATAGTAGAACCCTTACTATCTTTGCTCTTATAGACTCGTTTCTATCGTACAGTATCATTCCAAAGAGGTTTACTAAAAAATTAAACATGTACTCGAATGATTTGTGCAATTCTGTATTATAAATCTGGAGAGATTCCCTGGTGTAGTTAGCATTTTCGAGTTTCTGAATTTGTCTTCCATGTTCTTCGAAAACTTCCATTCTTATCAGTTTTCTTGTAAGCAATTCAGCCCACCAGCCTTTGTAGGGTCGTCTATATAAAAGAATGCGAGATCGACAAAACAAGAAGTATGATAAATCGAATAGCATGGACTCAAATAGAAGAATAGCATATTTTGTACTATCACAACAAATAATGTAGCGTAAGTTGTTTTTGGCAACTATGAAATGGTTCTTTTTCATATCCTATGAACTAGCTCATAATGGCCTTCAATCTCAGTAGTTCAAAAGAACATCTGCCGTACATTATCCGCTTGATCACCTTTATCTTGTTTATAACGCCTTCTATGATTCCGTTGCTGAACTCAGTTCTTATTGCATTCTTCACCGCTT
>JAAYYM010000042.1 GCA_012515365.1 Clostridia bacterium | reverse complement strand
TGCAACGATCTGTGCGCCATCCTCCCAATATACCTTATATCCATTGTACTCAGGCGGATTATGGCTTGCTGTTACAACAATACCTGCTGTACATTTTAGGGCTCTGACTGCATAAGACAGCTCCGGAGTCGGTCTTAATGATTCAAATACATAAGCTTTGATCCCATTTGCTGCAAGACATAACGCAGCTTCATCAGCAAATTCCGGAGACATCATACGAGAATCATAGGCGATTGCTACGCCCTTGTCTGCTGCTCCCTGATTCATGATATAATTAGCCAGTCCTTGTGTTGCCTTACGTACCGTATATAAGTTCATTCTGTTAGTTCCAGCCCCGATGACTCCACGTAATCCACCAGTTCCAAAATCAAGATCCTTATAAAATCTGTCCTCTATTTCCTTCTCATCACTCTCAATGTTTCTAAGTTCCTCTTTTGTTTTCTCATCAAAATAATCATCCTTCAGCCAAAACTCGTATTGTTCTTTGTAATTCATACTTGTCTCCTCCTTTAACTATTTTCTTATCCTATCATACTTTTATTATGATTTCCTTGCAACACATAGTTGCTGTGATCCAGCGAAAAATTAGGGTTATAATAAGGATCACCCTGCTCAAGTTGCTTTTTCCACTGCTCTCTAAAGCGTTGTACTTCTTCTTCATATCGCCTTGCATTATTTTGATTCTCATCCTTTAAATCTGAACCTCTTGACTTTGATTCATAATGGAACAGCTCCGCGAATGGTGTAAATATATTGACATATCCCTGTTCCCGCAGTCTCAGGCAATAATCTACGTCATTTAATGCCACTGCATAGGACTCAGACAAACCGCCTATTTCATCAAAATAAGACTTTCTTGTCATCATGCAGGCTCCCGTTACAGCTGTCACGTTTTGTGCATAACATAATCTACCCATATATCCCAGATTTTCTTTCATCATTTTATAATGAGTATGTCCTGCGCTGCGATGTGCACCCAAGCCAATGACGATACCTGCATGCTGTATCGAATAATCCTCATAATAAAGCATACAGCCAACAGCACCTACGTCCTTACGCTGTGCATACATCAACATTTCTTCCAGCCAGTTTCTAGTAATAACCTCTGTATCATTATTAAGCAATACCAGATATTCTCCGGTTGCAAAGGAAGCTCCGAAATTATTGATCGCAGAATAATTAAATGCCCCCTGATATTCAACGACACGAATGCAAGGATGCTCTTTATAAGCCTCGTAGCATTGGAATGTTTCCTGCTCCTGACTGTTATTTTCAATAATGATAATTTCATAATCATGATAAGAGGTACGTTCCAAAATAGATTCGATACATCTTCTTAGATCATTCACATGATCCTTGTTTGGGATCAGGATGCTGATCTTTGGCTGATCACAAAGTGCATAACGGATCCTGAATATCGTTTCAAATGCGCGTGAACTTTCTATCTTAAAGTCCTTGAATCCAAATGCCTGCAAATGTGCTGCAACAGCTCCTTTTGCCGCATCAATTGCATAAGATTTTGCATTGATGTCAGAAGCAACACTGCCGGCATGAGAACGCCAGTAATATAGAATCTTTTGGACATGACAGATTTTTTTTGCAGCTGCTGTTAAGCGTAAAATCATATCATGATCCTGACTTCCGTCAAATTCACTTCTAAAGAGGCCTGTTTCTTTTAACAAGTCCGCTTTAAAAACTGAGAAATGACAAATATAATTATTTGCTCTCAGATTATCAAGTGCAAAATCAGGCTTGAAGTGGAGTGTGATCATATTATTAATGCTAGTTCCCTTAAACGTAGCCTCATCACAATAAATATAATCGGCATCCTGTTCACATATAACCTTCATATATTCATATAACGCACATGGATGAAGCAGATCATCATGATCGAATAAACCAATATAATCACCTGTTGCCATCTCAAAGCATACATTGGTATTTCCCGATATGCCAAGATTCTGTTCGATCTTTTTATAGCGGATGCGAGAATCTTTATTACAATATTCACCACAGCATACTCCTACTGCATCGTGCTCGTTGTCTGATCCATCTGCCAGGCATAATTCCCAATTCTGATACGTTTGTGCAAGAACAGAATCTATCATCTCTCTCAAAAACACATCCGGAGTATTATACAGTGGTACCAGAATACTGAATTTAATTGTTCTTGGAAATTTTTCATCCCGCTGTCTGGCAATCTGTTCTTTCGTCGGAAAGCTCTGTGTTCCATAGCTTTTGTAAGCGCGCCTTTCGATCATTTTGCTTTGAACCTTCCGAATGAAATTCTTAGGATTTCCATATCGCTTGATTCGGAGCAACGCATTTTTGGTATGGCTCCATAACAAACGAAACGGATAAATACTTTTCCAGATCAGACTGTTCCTGATCTTATCAAGCTTATAATTCAGATCTGCATTTTTGGCTTCCATATCCACCAGATTTTCTGTCAATCTGGCATTTTTTTCAACTTCTATTTCATATAGCTTTTTATAACAATCCTCTTGGCTCATATGTTTCCCCTAAACTTAAGTATTTTGCTGGTGTTATTTGTGAGATATACTGGATTCCCATCTGATAAAGCATGTCTCCTTTTAAAAGACTCTGATTGATTCTCAAGACAAATCCCGAAAGTTCTGCATTCTTTGCTTTTGGAAAGACTGATACGACATCCTCACGCCGTTTATCACTCAGCTTGATCCTGATGACCTCACCCTGCTCCGGAATCAATAAAAAATATCGCTCATAGCATGCATTATTTCGCTCATTGATCATGGACCAGCCCTCAAATTCATAATAATCTTCCGCATGCTTTACCCATTCAGGCGCACGCTTATATACGCTCCGCTCTATGGTAAACTGCAGCCTCTTATTTGACCGACCCTTGATTTGGTCCTTTTGTAATACTTCATATTCATTGCGAAATGCATCATCTTCATATTCATATAGATAATCCGGCAGCAAAGCAATTGTATTTTTTGCCATGTGACAATTAAGAAAAGGATCATCCTTCTTTAACCAGCTGTGAGTCTGATACAGCAGTTTCCGTTCTGCCTGAAGACGTCTGTAAGCCTCCTCATTTTGGTCATCATGTCCACGGCTGACAGATTCATGATGATAAAGAACTGCTTCATTACAGATTACGTTATAATAACCCTTTTCAAACAGCTTAAGGCATAGATCCACATCATTATAACTAACTTTCATCTTATCACTAAACCCATCGACTTGAAAGTATTTTTCTCGTGATACAATCAGACAGGCACCGGTTACAGCTAATACATCTCTGTTCTTTTTGTTATATTCAAAGTAGTGACTGATGCTGTCCGAACACATCGAAAGCTTATGTGTCGGTCCACATGGCTGATTTGCAATTCCGACATGCTGTATCAGATCCGTATTCGGATAGAGAAGCTTTGCACCCACAGCACCCACTTGCTCTTGTTGTGCATAATAAAGCATTTTATATAAGAAATCCGGATCGTTCACTTCAACATCATCATTTAGGAACAATAAATAATCGCCCTTTGAGAAGGAAGCACCTTGATTGCACATTGCTGAAAAATTAAATTCCATTTGTCCATAATAATAGCTAAATGGATAATCCTCCATATACTGCATAATACTAGTTTGATTTTCCTGTGTACTACCGTTATCAATAACAATTATCTCGTAATTCTGGTAAGAGCTGTAGGTCACAATGCTTCTGATACATTGCATCAGCAGGTTTACATGATCCTTAGATGGAATAATCACAGAAACAAGTGGCTGCTGCTTCATTTTCAAGTATTCAGGCACTTTTCCGTTCACACTCAGCATAGACCTGCCATCTGGTTTTGCATGAAACAGAATTTCCGAAACATGTGTCACAATATCACTTTTGGCACATACCTGCCTTAGAAATTCATAAATACCTGATGGGTCTGAGGAAAAGGTCCGATTGACTACCGTATCTGATACAATGGATTTGCGAATCAGAAAACAATTACCGATATAGCAAAAGGAATCCAGCGTATGCGGAGACCAGTCCGGCTTCATATATGGAGTCATTCTGATTTCATCCTGCATCACGTCTTCGTCACAATATACAACGTCTGCATTCTGAAGAACTGCAGCCTCGAGCATGCAATATAAGGCATCTGGTTCTAATTCTCCACATCCGTTTACAAAAAGAAAATAATCTCCCTGAGTCTCTATGTGCTCGAACAGCTTGCCAACACGATCCCGATAGTCTGTTTTGACACCATCCTGTACCCATTCCTTATATGTAAAGAACGGAACAATCGTAACAAGTGGGCCACTCATAAACTGTGTCCCACTCTTTCGTTTTTCTTCTTTCTCTGCAATCCAGCATCCATATCGATTCGAATATGCGCTTGATTTCTCTGTATATCGCTCCTGGCATTTAGCCATTTTACTGAAATAATTCATCTACTCATCACTTTCCTTGTTATAGCAATATCCCTGAGGAATTGTTTCAGGCTCTGCCATCTTACATTTGATCAAGACTTTATCCAGTAATGTCGGTGTTGTTTTAGATGCCTCAACCTGATCCTTTAGAGACTTTACCAATTCTGAGTAAAATGGTTCTCGCAAGGTAGAAACGGTATAATCAAAATGAATTTTTACTGTATGTTCCGGTAGCTGCTCAATGATTAACTGGGCATCGGATGTATCATAGACAAACATAGTCTCACTGACAGCCAGACCATTTAACAGAAATCTGGTAATCAACACCGGTTCTGCTGTCGTAATTGCCTTTATTTCATTGATTTTAATCAGGCATGGATACTCTGTCGGATCAAGTCTGATTTCTTTCATATTTGGCAGCACATCTAAGTCAAGTGTCACTCTGTTATCATCATCTGCCATGGCCAAAGCAGGGATTTGCTGTTCACCTTGAAAACCGTTACCTGTTCCATAATAGATTTTTGGTGTCTGCAGCTCCTTTAAAAATGAATCTCCTTTGATCAGTGTATCCAGCTTAACTGATGCCTGTGGCATGATTGCATGTAATAACGCAAAAGAGGCTTTCCCTTCGATGATGTATAGCTGAAACTGATGTTCCATCGCAGCATACTGCTGCTGCTCCTCTTTTGATATATGACAATGCTCATATAAATCTATCTTTTTTCGCATCAGATCAGCTAAAAATCCCAATGCATTTTTATCCTGCTGATAATAGAATAATGTGCGGTAAAGAATAAATTTTAATGGAATATCAAATTCAAAGCTCCATTCATAATCAAGCACGTTCCACTGTCGGTCATTCTCATTTCCGGTCAATAAAATATTTGAAAATATCAAATCCAGTGCACAAGGTGATACGCATGCATAGTCATCACCAAGCTTCCATGTTCCGAATATTTTTTCAAATTCCGTTGTAGGATGAAACGTATGCTTCGTTGCTGTCAGATTGAGCTTTTCAACGTATTGGTCAATCGTAAGCAGAATTTTGTCATAATCCTTTTGTCTGGATAATTCATTTAGATACTGGTTTAAATCCACACCATCCAAATATTCAGGTGAAATGCAGCTACATTCATCAGAATCCGACCCGCTTACCGGCTCACACTGATTTAACAAAAGTCCTGCCCTCTGATACAGTTCCTTAAGCTGTCTGTATTTAATGGGAATAGAGTTAATATGTGCGTTGGCAGCTTTTGTATACGCATACTTATATAGTCTGCGATCACCATTCTGCATTCTTTTGATACATGTACATATCGAGAATTCATTCCGCCTCTCAGATGAACATTTTGCATAAATCACCTGCTCCTCAGCACATACTTCCTTTGTAACAACAGCTAAAAACGAATTAGAATAATGCGGAAACATCTGATCTTGAATGATCTGATTAAAAACCTTTTCTTCATCAAATACGATCAGTCTGTCTGCATCAAAATTTCTCATATTAGTAGAAAGCTCACCTACATTCGGAAGCTTTTTGTCTGAATAGATTGTATGAGGCAGCTTATAGTCTGGATATGGATAATAAAATTCGCTATAAAATCCATTTTCCTTAAACATATGCTCCAACGTGTTTCGCGAAAATGTTTTCACACCGTTGGAACTCGGATAACCTTCCAAGCCTTCATAATATCTGCCTGTATGGTCTTCCTTACATCCTGCAAAATATTTCAGCCCATACTTATTCTCTAATGCAATAATGATTTTTCCATTTGGTTTCAAGTGCTTAGCGATCGTAGTCAGAAAAGTATCATATGGTTTGTCTGCACTTATATAATTTTCTGCATACTCAAATACTCCGATCAGCGTAATGTAATCAAATTGTTCCGTCAAATCCTTCTCTATCGTTTCAAAATTACCAACTTTTATTTCTATATGATCTCGTTTTTGATTACGAGTCGCATTGATCAAACTGCGCTTTTTACTTAACTCGACACATGTC
>JAAYYM010000041.1 GCA_012515365.1 Clostridia bacterium | reverse complement strand
ATAAAGATGTGAAGATTTTACCAACGAATCTTAATCTAGTCCATGTACTTTGTACTCTCAACTATATAAAATGAGTGAATAAAAGTAGTTAGAAGTGTTGGTACTAAAATATGAAACAAATAACTGGAGGATAGAACGAAATGAAAAAAAATGATAGCAATCGTATTGTCTGGATATTTGGTAATAGGTCTTTTGGCATGTGGTGCGAAGGAAGTTTCAGATGATGGAGCAGGAGCAGCGACTGAAGCTGTTCAGAGTACATCACTTACTGAGGGTAGAGGAGAAGAGACACAAACTGACAGTCAATTTAGTGAAACGCTGTCTTCATATAACGGTGCATATTCAGACGGAACAAATTATTTAGTGATTTCAAATAATGGAATTACTGTGAATGGACAAAAATGTGAGGTGACAAGAATACAAACAGACCTCTTTAAAAGCGGGGTTCCGGTTGTTTGTTTTACATATGAGGGAAGTGAGAACTCAATATATCGTGATGAATATGGTATGTCGTGTTCGATAGGCTGTGAAGAGGGATCGTGGATTGGATTCAATACTATTGATATTACAAATGTGCCGAATTTTAACGGTAACGAGAGCAGTATGGCTCATTATATGCCGGATGTATTTCCGTATCATGATAGTGACGCAGATTGTGTAAGTCAGGCCATGGTAAATGGCGAGCTGGATTTTTTTGTGGTCATGTATAAAGAATACTATGGAGAAATATTTGCAAAGAGTGTTGAGTATTCTGATTATGCAGGAAAATATGGTAATGGAGACCTAGATGAATGTTTTAAGAATGGATATAAGTTTTATACAAATTTTGGATTGGACGAAAGCAGAGTTGGAGATTTTAGTGATTGGGCTAATGTTTTTACGGAAATCAGAGTGACAAAGGAATATGAAGTACAAAATGTCATCTGGTATCTTGATGACGGCGACGGACATTTTACTACTTACTCAAAAATGGTGGGCGACGATGTAATTATTGATTATATCTGTGAAGACGTGGATTCACGCGGTTATCAGAGATTTCCAGGAGTAGTATATGGAGCATATTATATGAACGTAGAAATGGGTGAACTTCATAAAGAAGATTACAAAAAAGGGCTTGGACTGGTAGCTGTTTAATGATTCGGTTAGCAAACTTAGGATTATTTTCAGTTACCCAGGCTTCAATACCAGATGAATCAAAAATAGTCATATCTGCCTTGGAAGAGTCAATAGCTTGGCAGATTGGTTCGGTAACATCAACGAGATTATCAAAAACTGATTGTAAGTCTGAAAGAAAATCCTGTTTGAAACGAGTAATCTTAGAAGCATCAGGAACCTTAGTAAAACCGCAGAATTCACGAAGATGCCTGGAATACTTGAGAAAAACAAGAAGTAACGAATCAGTAGGGATTGAAAAAATCCGCTGGATGATAAGTGCCCATAAAAAGGCATGTAAAGGGTATTTACGGGATCTTCCCGTTGATGCATAGAAGTGATTCCGAAAGGAATCAGGAATAATCTCATCAAGATTAATGTTAGATTGAAGAAGAGACAGAAATTCAGGTTTGTCAGATTCATAAATATCCTGACAATCTGAAAAAACATCTGCCAAAGAAAGCTGATTACATGGTATAATAGCCATAAGATAACTCCTTTCTGGGTGGTGTATATGGTTGTTTCTAGTCAATTCAATTATAACATACCTGTGAGGAGTTATTCTATTTTAAAGGTAAAAAAGCCTGTAAAATCAAGGCTTGTGGCGTTTCGCAAACGCCTAATAAAATTTATAAGAACGATGAGGATAAGGTTTATGAAAAAAGTGTTTTTGATTTTAGCAACAGTGCTGATAATGACAACGCTGGTAGCTTGTGGAAGTAATAGATAACTTAAGTACGGAAAAAACTAATACTGCAAATAATAATGTTCCAGAGAGCAATACACAGGCAGCAGATAGCAGTACTCCGAATGCAAATACACAAGCACTATCAGAAGAACAGCTAGAGACTTATGTTGGAACCTACATAAATACCAGTACTAATAATACATGCTCATTTATCGGCTATGATGGGAATAATGGACGTGTTTATAAGGTTGAAGAGATTGCGGTTAACAATGCTACACGAACAAGCCCGGATGGTATTTGCTCTCCATTTTCAGCAAGCGAGCTTGAGCAGAATGCAGATGGAAACTTCTCTATTAGACGTCCTACATATTTAGACTTCTGCACAGTCACGTTTTTACCCGATAATCAAATTGTTCTTAAACTGGAATATGATGATGGGACTTATGAAGAAACCTTCAGTAAACAATAATAAAAAAAGATATAGGTGAAGATGATGAAAAAGATTGGAATCATTGTGATATGTATACTATTAATAGCAGGAATCGGTGTTGGCATTTTCCTTTTTATTAACAAGCAAAAGGAAAGCGATGGAGAAGTAATGAGTGAAATACAAACAGAGGAAACTGTGGACTCTAAACCCGTAGGTGCTATTCTTGAGAATAGTCGTTTGACAGAAGATGAAAAAACACTGACCGGTGTATGGGAATCGGAGGATGGCTGGATATTGGGAGTACGGGAGAGAGCATTGGCAGATAGCTCATTTGCACTTGATGCAATTATATATTGTCCTGCGCATGATGAATGGTTCAAAGTAACCAGAGAAGATGGTTCCTGTGTGAGTGATATTGAAAATGGAATGGAATTCAGTGATTGCCATGATTGCCCGGCACCTGATGATTCGGGTATGATGGAAGAAACGAAAGAGGAGCTTATCTATGATCAGACCAGCGATACCATCACATACACATGTTATAGCGGTGGCATGATAATAAGCTGGCTGTCTGGAACGGACACTGTTGACAGCATTATCTTTCATAGGACAGATAAGGATATAACAGAAGCAGAAGCGGGGTGGGACTGGTATTATGATATTGAAGGAGATCGTGATCCGAGGTAGATAGATTTAATGGTTTTTTGAAACAGCTACTTTGAGTGATGATGAGAGTAAGCGTTATCGGTGTGTCGATGCTTACTCTTTTTGTTTAGAATATTCAATGTAATAAAGATGTGAAGATATTACCAACGAATCTTAATCTAGTCCATGTACTTTTTGATGGCTATTACATAAAATTAGTAAAATAAGGTGAAAAAGGAATCAAGAATATAGTGAGGATAGTATTTAATGGGTGAAGAGAAAAGAGCAAGTGATATTTAAATGAGAAGGGAGAAGTTATAGCTATGGGAAAGTACAGGGAGCCTGAGGGCTACATTTTGGATGAACGGACGGGATTGTATTACTCTCAGATTATAGGGGTAGACGAAACCGGCAGTCAGATGCAGATTGTGACTTGGTTCAATACTGAGAGCGGAGAATACTCACAATATACGTATCCAATTGAAAATGCCGATATAACGGCACATTCATCAATGCAACACGTATCACAGAATATATCGGATACGCAATCTTTCGAAGAGTCTAAATTATTGGAATCACCGCCAGAACCGGAAATTCAGATTACAAATATCAAAGCAGATAAAGAATATGAAAATGAAAGATTACACACTAAGAGCAAAAGGGGGGATTCGCGAAAAGCTTATCTTCCAATTATTGGTGCTCTGCTGGTCATTTTCGTTGTCGTTCTTGTAGTGAAAGGTTTATCGGATAAGAATGCTGCCAATGGAAAAGAAGTAAATGTTATGACTGAAAATACAGAAAACACAGAAAATACAGCAGTAGTTGAAGAGACCGATGCATTCGCATCAGAAGGTGCAGCCCTATCTAGTGAAATTGCATCAAATTCTGATTCAAACGATGAGAAAAGCCTGACAGAGGAGAGTTCATCTATTTATCCGTTTCCCAATTATGCAACATGTAATTACGTGACGCAATTGGCAGATGAGGATGAACAATTCGTGTATGCAATTCGCGTTGATATGGGAGGTTGGATGTACAATGGCGGACTACCGAGTGGGAACATGATAAGATTTCCCAAAACAGGTGGTGAGCCGGAGTTATTTGCAGAAGCGATAGATGGTATTTATTCAATTGCTGTGATGGGTGATTATGTTTATTATTCAGTTAATTATGGCGGAGATTATACATATTGTCGTAAAAATAAAAACACTGGAGAAGAGGAACAGCTCTTTAATGAAGATTATTCTCTTTTGCAGGCATATGACGGTAAAATTTATTTGTTTTTTGCAGAAAATGAAAGACAGGATATAGGAATTTATGATCCGATAACTGGTGAATTAAATTTACAGACAACTGATTATGCATTGACAATGGCAACCGGTATTGGCGGAAAGCAGTCGGTTAAAGCATTTAGTCCTTTCTCAATTTATAATGGCTGTTTATATTATGGAGGATGGGGAGATTATACGATTTGCTATGGAAAATATGATTTCTCAAATGGACAGACACAGATATTATCTACAACAGATGCCTCGGATTTGATAGACGCCGGTTACTCGGAATATATGTTTGATTACATTAATCGATTTGGCTATAGTCCAAACTTCATAAATGAATATTGTGAAATAGATATATGGAATGTTAGTTTCACATCATCACTTTTGGAGAATGGGTTGTTTTTTAGCGAATGTGATTATGATACACAATTTTTTACGGTAGATGGCAATGGATATAAGACAGAATATTTTGCATTTAATGATAAAGTGCCGTGTCTGGCAGAGGAAGTCTATTTAAATGGAGTTTCACAAAATTGGGTTATTTATAATGACAGGGCGCTACAGATTGACTTGGAAGGAATCGTAAATGAGGTTTCGTTTGAAAAAATATATTAATGGATAAAGGAGAACAAAAATGTATGTAATTGATTTTATGAAAAGACTATTTAAAAAAAATAATGTGGGAACCATCATCTATTTGTGTATGAACATGGTAATGTACATAGCATTGTTGGGAGGATTTGCTTTACCAGAAATGATTCCAATGGCAATTTTTCTTTATTTAATTTGCTTAACGATTGCACTGTCACCGATTGGTGAATTTGTTCTCAGATTGCAATGTGGATGTAAAAAGATTAAGAAAGAGAAGTATAAGAATCGACTGGAACCTTTATTTAATGAGGCTTATAGAAGAGCAAAACAACTGGATCCTACAATTTCAGATAATGTCAAGCTATTTATGAGCAAAAGCATGATACCGAATGCATTTGCGGTGGGCAGAAAGACGGTGTGCGTGACAAGAGGCCTTTGTGAATTAGAGGATTCGCAGATTCTGGGGATTTTAGGTCATGAGTTTGGACATATCGCCAATAAAGATACGGATATGCTTCTTGTTATTAATGTCAGCAATTTCTTATTGACAGCAGTCTTTTTCATTGTAAGAATCATTGTTTCATTTGTTGTTATTCTGGCTGGTGGGGAAGAAAGACCAATTGGAAGCATTCTTGCAAGTTTCTTTATTGATTTGTTGCTTGTATGGCTGATGAGTCTGTGGACAAAACTCGGAAATCTATTCCATATGAAATCATCTCGTATGAATGAATATCGTGCGGATGCATTTTCATGTGAGTGTGGGTTTTCACAGAATCTGTATAGCGCTCTATATGTTTTGGAACAGAGTTTTGGAGATAAAGAAGAGAAAAGTGTATTTGCAGCGCTTGGTGCTTCACATCCTGATACGGCGGATCGTTTGGATGCAATCGAGGAATGGAGACCGGGTTCTTTAAAAATTAACGAACCATCTGAATCGAGCAAGCTCGGTGAGCAGTTTTTTGAATTGAAGAATAAAGTGACAAGTCAGGGGGGCGAACTTTTGCAGAATGTAAAGAATAAAGTAGGAGATACAAAAAATCAATACCAGACGAAGCGAGAAATGAATACACAAGTAGCCTATGCGGGTACGGGTCAGATGGCACCACCGCCACCGCCAATGCCGACAAACGTTCAGATGGCACCACCACCGCCGCCAATGCCGATCAGCGGTCAGATGGTACCACCACCGCCACCGCCAATGCCGGTGGGAATACAGCCAATGCGATCGGGAGTTCAGGGAATGCCGACGCCACCAATGTCTGCGACACCGATGCAGGCACCACCGTCCAATGCAACAACCGGACGGGTGACAAAGAGCTTATCGGAAATTGCTGCTGAAAAAGCGAAAGCCGAAGCCGAAAAAAAAGAGCTGGAGGAAGCCGAAAGAAGGGCGAGAGAAGAGCAGGAAAGAGTAAAAAAAATCAATCCTGGTGAGTATTGCTTTGCAAGATATTTTAGAGATGGATTGTATTATTACGGACAGGTAGAAAAGGTATCTGAACAGGAAGTGGATTTCGTGTTTTTTGATGGGGTTAAGCAAACGATATCTGTTTCAAAAATTTTTAAAACAGATGAAGCTTTCAAACAGATGCAATGCTTCGGAAATTGGAATAATGGAGGTGGTTATTATCCTGCAAGAATTCTTGAAATAGGTCAGGATAATTTGACAATTCAATATGAAGAAGATCAAGAAATCATAGAAACAGTCACACCTGCACAGGTGAGATTTGCTGTACTGTAGGAGAAACAAAATGGCAAAATACAAAGCACCTAAAAACTATACATATGATGCGGGAAGTGGTCTGTATTACAGAGAAATGCGATTAGAGAATGAATTGGGAAAGCCTATTCGTCATATGATTTGGTTTAATGACGAAACGGGTGAGTACATTCAGAAAAGTTATAATTTAGCACCCGAAAAGAAAAAGAATAACAACATTGTCTCTTTAGCAGCTTACGCGGGGGTTGCCATATTAGTAGTTTTCTTACTATATTCGTTTGCTGTTAAAAAAGATCAGGTTATGAATCAGGAGGATTTGATACAGTCTGCAAAAATAACAGATGACAGCGGTAAACGTCTTTCTTTTCAATCATATGAAGCAGCATTAAACGATTCAGGCGTTGTTGTACCTACTAGTGATACACAGATGATTTTGGAAGACGAATAGTAATATGAAACAATTGGAGAGGGTGAAAATGGAACAACTTAAAAATCGTAAAAGAATAGGAGCAGGAATAAGGCGAACTATTTCATTTGTATTAGTTATGATTATGCTGTTTCCGCACACGGCGTATGCAAAAACGGAAGAAACTGAAAATGATTTCTATATGTATTTAGATGCTTCACTGCAACCCACAGACAATTCTGGCATGAATCTGAAAGGCAATACACCGGAAGTTTTGAGTGTAGGCGGATTCTATGCAACACAGGGCGACTGGGCGTTTTATCCGGATTCAGAAAATGATTATGTATTGACCGCAGAGAATACAGTCACACATGAGAAAGTACAGATTGCTGATTTTTTGGCTGCAAACCTAAATGTAATTGGAGATGCTTTGGTTTTTACAGATGTTGAATTGACAGTAGAGGAGGGAACTGATTTATATGGTACGGCTACCAGAATGATTTATGGTGGCAATCTGTATCGTGTTGATGGTATTCTCTCACTTAAGGAGGAAAGTAAACCTGTTATACAGCAGATTGGCGAAACCGATAAGGCATATTACCAGGTGACCATGAACCGGGAGAATATATTTGCACTAGTTGGAAATACAGCAGCAAATGGCGATGATTGGACTTACTGCAAGATGGATGGTATGGGTATGCCTGAGGGCGAAATTGCCGGTGGAGAAGGGGAGACTATTGTAAATTCGGCGGAAATAGACGGATGTTTGTATTTGGAAATACAAAAACTTGCTGATAATGGTATGAATGGCGGGTATATTTTACGAATCGATAGGGACAATGGAACTGGGACAATGGATTATATCTGGGGTTCTAGTCTGCGAGTATATGGTCCTTATCTCTTTTTCCTTGGTGTAGAGGATGGATATTTATATGAAATGCAACATGGAGAGACGCAGGCAAAAGTAATCTCGTGCTGCAAAATCCGAAACTTCGATGTTTATGATAATGGACTAATTAACGGTGTATGTGCGAACGGTACAACCAATATTATAATTAGCAAGGAGAGTGGGCTGTATCCATTCTCATATTGCGCAGTGAAGCAAGTGGGAGAATGGTACAATTATTTGGAAAGTGTTATGCATAAAACAAAAAATCCAAAGCCAAAGCCAACTCCAACTCCCACTCCGGATCAAGGAACAGGGCAAGGGGAGAAAAATAAGGAGCCACAAAACACACCGCCGATGGAGCCAAAAGCAGGGGAGCCAGAAGCTGGAGAGGTGGAGCAATCAAAAACTATCATGACACCTGAAACAGCAGTTCATATGTTATATGCTTTGATAAAAGGCGGAAGTCTGGAAGATCCGATTTTTGATATTTATGACAATAATCAAAAAGAAGAGTTTATTAAGTATTACAATGATGGAGAAACATCAGATGTTACCGATTTTGGGAAAGTTCTAGCAAACAGTTTGACTTCACGTCTTAGCAAGTATGGAATAAATGAAAGCCAGATAGCTGAAATTGAAAAGATTGCAGATGGGTGGTTGCAGGAAATTACCTATACGTGTGAAACATTATCATATTTTGAGGATGGAAATAAAGCTTATGTGAGGGTACATGTCACGAGAAGTCTTGATATAGAAAATCAGGATATGTCACAAGAGACAATGATGAATTACTTGGAAAGTTATATGGAAGAAAATGGTTATACAATGTCGGATTTGCAGGCAATGGGAGAAAGCCAGATGTTGTATGAACTTACATTATATGTCGCACAGCGGTTGCCAATGGTT
>JAAYYM010000292.1 GCA_012515365.1 Clostridia bacterium | reverse complement strand
TTCCTCCCGTAAGGGTAAACACTGTTGGTGCCTTTTCGATCGCAACAGGAGTCTTAGGATGATGCGAGATTACATTTATAAGGTTATGTTTAGTGGTAAACCTTACTTCAAGGCTTAACTCATGTTCCAGATATTTGTCTTCGCTATCCTGGCTTCTGTAATTGTGTACGAGACTTGACCATGGATCGGTATAAAATCCAACTATCCCATGTTGTCGAATAAGTGATTTCTTCACCTCTCTTAATTGTTCCGGAGTATGCCCGGAATCATCATCGTTAAGAAAGAAAATGTACTTATTAATAAAATTTCGAACAACATCAGAATATTCGATCTTAGACAATCTTCTGGAGCTGTCTTTGTCAAGTGATTTACCAGTAAATATTTCTGCAAATATTGAGATGATATTTTCAACAGGGTAATTTTCCGGAGAATATATGCCCCATTTCCATTTATAAAGAACAACCGTAGATGCAATAAGATTAAGCATGAATGTTGTTTTTCCATTATTTGGGTATCCATTCTCAATATAAAGCCATCCTCTCATCCAGTTAAAGTATGGATCAAGGGAAGAGAATCCGGTAGATAATCCTTTAATTCCTCCTGACTCGTATTGCCTCTCCATTATATCCCAATAATCTGCAGAAGTAGAAATTCCTTCAAGTGGAAATGGAATTGAAGCTTCTATTGTTGCAGCGAGAGCATCCGGTCCTTTCTCTACAAGAAGTTCATTTGCATCTTTTATTGACTTTCCTTCGGCAGTCTTATAGTCAGAAAAGCGTATATATCTGCACCTTTCTTTTCCAAGTCTGCGTGCAAGTTCTTCACGAAGCTTTATTCCCGGAGGATCATCGTCAGTTGCGAGATAGAATGTTTCTATTTCGGAAAGCTCGTCAATTACTGCATCAAGATATTCAAGATTCGCATCAGACATAACGTGCATCTCTCCAGTTTTTTCGTATGACTCTTTTTCTTCTTTTGTTATAGTCGCTCCATTAGGAACTGAACCTATGCCATACTCTCCGGATAATCCTGCTTCAATGTAACTTAGTACATCAATTTCTCCTTCTACTATTATTCCTTTCTTTTTACCTTTAAAACTGTCTATGTTGTAAATCGTTTTGGTAGCATCAACGATCATCTTGAAGTTCTTATAGAGATCTCTGAATTTGATGTTGATCAGAATATTATCCTTATAATACTTGAAGTTGACACATTTTCTTTGAACCCATGTATCCTTTAAATGTTCCTGCCCGGGGGGAGTCCTCATTTGTTTAATACTCTCAGATGACATTGAAATTCTGAGAGACTTTAATGTTGGAACTGAAATCCGACGTTTATCCCAAAACCATGTTGTAAGACCATCGGAGATTGGAAGGAAGTCAAAGTTGTTGAGTATTGGCTTAAACTTAGCGCGTTTCATATACTCTTCATCAATGACATATCCTCCTTCTCCACAATGGTTACATCTCCACGGTCTTGGATCTTTCCTTAGGTTAACGGCAAATTTCTTTTCGTTCTGATGATTATGTTTTCTTTCAAATGTACATATCGGACAGATCATATAATATTCACCGCCACTGTCAGGATTTGCATCTGCAGGAATAATGAGATCAATAACACCTTTTGATGTGATGATCTTATTTGTCATACTCTTTCTTGCGTTCGGATGCTGTTATTTGTGTTCCTTCTTTTGGTTGTGCCGGCTGAGGATTCAACTTACGTTTTATCTCTTCTGTCATTTCTTTCCAGTCAACCAGGTACCAATCGTTTTTCGGATTAAGGAATCTCTCTGCCATCATTATCTGACGATCAAACCCACGCTTATGTTCCCATGAGAGGTATTCAAGATAATTGTTTCTAGAATCAATGATTACCTCTTTTGGAGTTGATTTGCGAAGCTCAGTGTAGAATTTTAGTGATGCTTTCTTTGAGCTTGTAAGCCAGACTGATTTCCCGTCTTTCTTCCAGAATTCCTCAAATTCTTCTTCTACGTTTGCAAATCCAGATTGCCATTTTGACGTAAGAATAGGCGTTGGATCTGCAGTTATAAGCATGAATCCTTTTCTTTCAAGTGCCCGGGCAAGAACCTTCTGTTCTTCGAGATCAAAACCTGTCTTTCTATAAGTAGCAGTAACCTCAATTGGAGTTTTGTTCTTATGGCATTGATAAATGTAATTCATAAGAACGTACTCACTACATGTAAGACCAAGTGATACCCGGGCTTCATGATTGATTGTGGTTATACCAATAATTGTCGGTTTTTCCACCTTCTGATTCAGTATCTTTTCATCCATATCTAAGTGATTTAAGGAGAAATTAATTTTTAGGAGTTGGTTGGATCCATTCAATAAGATCTACATAAAGAACATTTTTCCTCCATACCTCAATGTTATTTATGTCATCCCAATTGATTATCCAGTTTAACTGATAACTTCCGTAATATTCTGAAAATGGTATTAAGACATGATTTTTTGCAGGCTCCTGAAAATACATCTGATTGTTGACAATAGAAGTAAAGTTTTTAATCTTATCTCCTGCCTTAATGTGATCTTCCCAGGATTTAAGGATACGCTGCTTGTCTTCGCTATTTTTTATTGCGTTATCAACATGCCTTCGTTCTGCTTTGACATCAAGATCTTTTTTCTTGTCTTTAACTACTTTTAATGTATTGTTACTCATTTTTCAGTTTATTAAGGATTTTATTTTTCTCTTTTTCGTCCATTGCAAACTTATTTTTAAGTTCGAATGAATACTTTACTCTCTGAAACTGTCCGAGACTACATCCATTACTGACATCGTACTTATTTTCTGCAAGCCAACGTATTTGCCATTCTTTTGCCGGCTGAGCGCTGATAAGTTCAGATGCCATTGATTTGGTGTATTCAACATCTTCTTGCCATATACCCATTTGTTTGATCCAGTTGATTTGTTTTTCAGTAGCAGGTTCAAGCATCTTTTCAGAGTTCCATACCTTGAATTCAGGAAGTTTAAGAAGATTGATCTTTTGATCTTGCCCTGTTTGGATCTTTATCTTACGTTCACGTTCTTCTTTTAAAGCAAGAAGTTTCTCTTTATGCTCCTTTGGTAAGAACATTCGATCTTCGATAGGCTTGTCTTTCTCGAGTTCATATGAGTTAACAAGACTTAGCCGACCAGAGTTGTCTACAAAATCAAGAACGATACAAGTATTGGATCCAAACTTATCAATATATTCCTTAGACTTAAGTCTGGTACCTCTTCCTATTGCCTGGATGTATAGCCTCTCTGACTGCGTAGGACGACCCATAAGGATACATCCTATATCATGGTAATCGAATCCTTCAGTAAGTACCTCGCAATTCGTCAAAACGTCTATTTCGCCATTCTTGAATCGATTTATAAGTTCTCTTCTGTTTGGACAAAGCTGTGGATCTCCTACAATTGTTTCTGCGTTTACTCCATGCTCACGAAGTATATCCCTAAGATTGTATGAATGCTTTACATCAACACAATAAGCTATTGCTTGTCGTCCTCGAGCATAATGAAGATATTTTGTTGCTATCATTGCATTACGGCTTCGACTATCGACTCTCTCGCTTAACTGTCCTTGATTGAAATCGCCGGCAACTCTCCTTACGTCAGCAATATTTGTATTTGTTCTGATCTGATATGCTTCCACTCCGGCAAGCCACCCATCTTTTATTCCATCTTCAATTCTATATTGGAATACGACTTCCTGAGCAATATTTGTCAGAGATAATCCGTCGAGTCTTTTAGGCGTTGCTGTCCATGCAGTACGAAGTTTTGGTTTGAAATGACGTATGGTTCTGAGATATGAAGGAGAAAGATAATTGTGGCATTCGTCGATTACAACATAATCAAATGTTTCAGGCTTGATTCTTTCAAGACGATTTTGAAGTGTCTGAACAGATGCAACGACAATTTTCTTGTCAAGCTCAAATGTCGGACCTTTGATTATTCCAACTTGCATAGGCCAGAATTTGCTTATCTCATCATAAGCCTGACCGATTAGTTCCTCTCTGTGTGCTATGAAAAGTGAACGATTAAAGTGCTTCATCAGTTCTACTGCCTGAAGTCTTTTCCCTAATCCTGTGGCCTCTACTATAAGCTGTTCTTTTATACCTTTGTCATAGTTTGTTTTGATTGCTTTTTTACATTCGACCTGGTAAGGCCGTAGCTGAATGTCTGTCATATTTGAATCTTTTATCTTTTGCCGTGAATACTGTTTTGAATATTTTTTCTCTCTGATCAAGCTCAACCTCGTTAAGAATCATTGATTTCAAGATCTTTAATTTTAATGTATGAGGAATCTGTTCTCCTGACGGTTCTTTACGAATGTATCCTTTCCTGGCTGTCTTAAGCCATAAACATATTTTTCTGCTTGAATCAAGGTAGAGATCGAGATATA
>JAAYYM010000291.1 GCA_012515365.1 Clostridia bacterium | reverse complement strand
ATTGTCATCATTTCATCTGCCATATTTTTTCTTCACCTACCTTTCGTCCATTATGCTGATTGCAAGATGTATGCCAATTATAGGTTGGTAAAAATGATTCGTCAATGACATTGAATGAAATAAAATATTTTCAGCATTATCATGGTGATTTGCTGGAATTTGAGTAAAAAAACGTAAATGTCCACTGTTTAAAAGAAAAAAAGTACACAATACTCTCTACTGCATTCTCTTATATTCCTTCACATCCCCATCCGCGTCTTAATACTCTTACTAATCAAGATTTTGCTGTAAAACTCGCTCTTATTACGCATTACCTGCAGGCCATCCATGAGTTCTTTAAATGGATAATTGTGTGTGACGAGGGAAACAGCATCAATACGTCCTTCTGCCAGCATCTCGACACAATCCTTCCAGTCATCCTCTACGCTTGTGGCAAATCTGGAATTCCATGTTCCTACGATTCTTAACTGACGACGCAACACCTTCCAATAGATTTCCTTATTGATATACACATCCGTATGCGGATTTCCAAGTGTTACGATCGTTCCCTGTCCTTTGACACTTAAGATGCATTGTTCCATCACTTCGCTTCTGCCAACACCTTCAACAGCAGCATCTACAGGCTTTCCACCATTCAGCCCATAAAGCCATTCCAAGGCATTAACTTCCATCTGATTACATACATTTGTAAAACCAAGCTCTTTTGCAAGCTGTACCTGACCCGCTTTATTCGCTACGATATAGATATCCTTGACGCCATAGATTCTCGCCCACTGGCTCATCATAAGCCCGATCGGTCCTGCACCATAGATGACAAGTGATTTCGTTTTCTCTAATGGCAACTGCCTGATTGCATGCAAAGCCACCGCCATCGGTTCGAGCATCGCTGCCTCAGCAAAATCGACTGTATCAGGCAACTCGATCAGATTCCAGATCGGCACTGCTACATATTCCGCAAATCCTCCATTACGACGGGATCCCAGATAATCATACTGATCACACATTTCATAATGCTCATTGCGACAGTTTTCACACTCACGGCATGGAATAAGCGGAAACACACCGACTCTCTTTCCTACCCAGTCACGATCCTCCGGCAAACCAACATTACGAACCACACCCGAAAATTCATGTCCAGGTATCGTTGGAAAATGATAAGTTCCCGTCTCATAGATCCTTGGTATGTCAGAACCACAGATACCTGCTGCCATCACCTCGATCAATACCCATCCCGGCTTCAGGTCAGGCATATCCGCCTGTTCATATCTCAAATCTTCTATTCCGTGCAGTACATATGCATGCATATTCCCCGTCTCCTTATCCCTCTAACATTTACTTAATCAATTGACAAACTCACAACCATAAAACAGATTTTGTCACTTCACACAAAATAAATGAGGAGTAAAAACGCCCTCGACGAACGTTTTTGTGTGAAGTGACAAAATCGCCCGACAAATAAGATTGTTTCACATTTTTGTTTCACATTTAGTTCTTACTTTTCTTAATCAACAACTTAAATTTATCCAGATCTTCTTTCGTCGTAATCTTAAAGTTAGCTTCATCACCCTTGACCATTTTGATTTTCATTCCATAACGGTAAGCGATTTCACTGCTGCCACGAACATTTCCAAGCTCTTCATCGCTCATGGCATCGTGAATAGCAAGATACGCATCCAGTTTAAAGGCCTCCGGTGCCTGTCCGGCAAACAGCTCATCTCTATTCAAGAGTCCACTGATCGTCGTGCCATCCTTGCTTTGATAAACAGTATCCTTAAGAGTGATCACAGGCATCGCGCCACCACATTCTTTGGCGCCATTGATACAGTCTGTAATAATCTGCTCACTCACACATGGACGCGCTGCATCATGAATAATGACAATGTCCTTTGTATCATCCGTCTCTTCTTTCACACCGACACGAATATAGCCACCGATCTCATCAGGTACCTCATACCACCCTATGACCTCACGTGCCACAGTAATTCCTGAGTAAATAGAATGCTGTCTGCTCCTTCCTGCAGGTGCATAATCAGCAAACTTCGAGATCTTTTCCTTCTCCATCCATTCATCTAGCAGTTCCTGATACTTCTCCTCTGCTACAATGACAATGGCATCGATCTGACTATGCTTCTGAAAAATCTCCAGACAATAACATATAATGGGCTTACCTCCGACCTCTAAATACTGCTTCGGTTTCGCTCCTGATTTCATTCGGCTGCCACTGCCACCTGATAATATGACTGCAATATTCATCCGCGATCCACTCCTATAACTCTTCTAAGTTAAAATGCAAATAATCCCGTAGGATTGATATTTGCGCGCAAATAAACGGTATTTTCCCCGATATTTGCATAACGTCTATATCCCTTTTCCACCATCATCTGATTAAATCTTGCCTCAACTCCCAAAGTTTCACACATGATGATCTCGACCGGATAGTGCTGCGTATCCAATGCATGTAGCAGCTCAAAATCAATTCCCTCAGCATCGATATCGATGACATTCGGATACTGTTCAAAATTCTTCTCTATGATCTCATTGATTCCCATGATCGGAATCTGACTAACCTCGCACTTAAGTCCAATACTCTTGCGATACTCTCCCAGATTACTGTTAAACGTGCCATAACCAGGTTTATCAGGAAAAGCATAATAGGTTAGCTCACCAGCACTCACACCGGCTCCGCATCGAAGCAAAATGTCATCCTTTCGATAATGCTCCACAAGTCCGTGAAACATCGGATTCGGTTCGACCAATACACCGGTATAGCCAAGTTCATATAACGAATAAGTATTATTTCGCATGACTGGATGACAGACACCAATATCCATATACTGCAGATTCTTGATTCCAAGTCGGTCAGCAAGCTCGATCAGTACCATATCATCTGCATGTTTGCCATGCCAAAGCGGAAATTCTCTTCCATGGACTGTATGTATTTTCAATAGATCATAGATAATGGTATCCGCTTCTACTCCCATTTCCTTAAGTCTAAGCAGGATGGCTTGCTCATAGATTGCATAGATCACGATCAAAAGCTTCCCTGTCAGTTCTTTAATTTTTTCCGGCTCGCAGACAGTCAGATCACCGAATTTCATTCCGATATGATTGGATGCCCCATCTACGATCAGATCTAACGGATAGTATTCCTTCTTATAATTCATTTGCAAAAGAGAGCCAGTTCCCCATGCTATCACATGATCGTATTGATCACATATGCTTTCCCAGTTCGTCGTCTTATTATACTGCATGTACGAGTTCCTTAACCTTTCCAACCAGTCGTTTTGTCGATTCTGCATCGTTATATTTGAACATTCTCCTGCGCGACACGCTTCGTTTCTCCTTATGTCTGTCTGACTCAAGTACTTCCAGTGTCGCCGTCATAAGCTCTTCCATTGTAGCAGCCTTTCTCTCTGGCATGTATTCATCAAATGGTACATATTCATCTCTTGTATTTCCATGATATTTTTCATAATCATAATGAAATGCCACTACCGGCCTGTCAAGCAGCATAAAATCAGAATACACAGAAGAATAATCAGCTGTCAGCATATCCACATAACCCATAAACGTATAAGGGTCATTTTCACCATCAATGTTGTAGATATTCGAGTATGTAATCTGCGCAAATTCTTTCTTTAGTTTAGATTTTGGATGAAGCTTTACAACAAAAATAATCTGATTCTGCACTAAAAACTCATTAAATATCTGTAAATCCATGACCTGAAAAAAGTCTTTTTCCGAATCCCTGAATGTAGGCATATAGAAATCAATCCGGTACCCTGCCTTCTTCCACGCCTTAATCTTCTCACAGATCGCACATTCTTCCCGAGACATGATCTGCATAAAGCACTGTCGCTCATCGTTCTGCTGTTTGTACTCCTGCTCTAACTCTTCACACTGCTGCTCATCCTGCCTTGCAACACATAGCATCGCATCATTCCTCGGATATCCATCGATCACCATATGGGAATAAGGTGCGTTAAATACCGACATGGATATCTGAGCAAGCGGCTCTGACGTTGCAAGCGTATAGTGACTGGGTTTCTCATCCGAGAGACGTCTTGGAAAGGTAAGAAAACGTTCCCACAGATTACGGGGATGTCTGACCCGGTCAAACAGGTTATCATGATTTGCTTTTTTGTTTCCGGTACCATGCCACAGATTAAATTTCAATGCACCTCCGGATGTCCAAAAATTGATATCCTTTGAATAATTATCAAACATATAGACTGCGCCCCGCAGACTGTACCAGATTCCCTTTAAGCTTTTATAATAATAGACTTCTTTTCCTGCTGCCTGAATAAGTTCTACGACTTTCTTATTATGACTGATCCAGATCGGTCGGATTCCTTCCTCTTTATGTGTACACAGATACAAGTAAAAATATCTTGGATTATCAGCAAAGCGTCTGCCGAATGTACTTCCAAACAACCAGATATGCTTGTCTCTTGGCATCAAAAAAGAAAACCAGTATATCGGTAATAATAGAAGCTGCAGCCAATATTTGATTTTCTCTTTGATTGTTCCACCGGTCATTTTATTCTACCACTTCTTTAAGAATGTCTTTCTCTCCATCGGATCCAGATCACTGATCTTCTTTTCGCGATAATAAGAATCACTCTTCATATGCTGCGTGGAAACCTCTTCAAAAATAGCTCCATTTACAGAAGAGAACGCATGATATTCACCGCGTAATACCGTCTGCATATCACCAGGCTTCATATGATTAACTGTTTTCTTATCGATTTCCACATCCAGATCTCCGTATAGCAGCTGGAAGGTTTCCTCTTTAATTCTATGCGCATGCTCCGGATGCTTCTGTCCCGGCAGTACAATGATATATTTCTTACAATAT
>JAAYYM010000290.1 GCA_012515365.1 Clostridia bacterium | reverse complement strand
TACATGCTGGTATTTAATGGTGAGATATTTAATTTTATTGAAGTAAGAAGTGAATTAGAGCAAAAAGGCTATACTTTTGTCAGTGATTCCGACTCAGAGGTGCTTCTTGCCTCTTATATAGAATGGGGATCAAAATGTCTAGAAAAATTTAATGGCATGTGGGCATTTGCCATTTGGGATCGTGAGAAGAAGGAGCTTTTTATGAGCAGAGACCGTTTCGGTGTGAAACCTCTGTTTTATACCTGTCTTTCAGAAACAGATCAGGCATATGCATTTGCATCAGAAATGAAAGCTTTGACACCTTTAATGACGCAAGTGACGGCAAACCGTGAACTTGTCATGAATCCACAGCATATTGTTTCCTATGAATCGACCGAGCAATGTGTCATAAATGGAATCAAACGATTTCCAGCCGGATCCTATGCTTATATTAATCAGAATGGAATGACGATTACCAAATGGTGGGATACACTGGATCATATTCCGCAAGTACCAAAACGTTATGAGGAACAGGTAGAGATGTTCCGTGAGTTATTTTTGGATGCATGTAAACTACGTATGAGAAGCGATGTAACGATCGGAACAGCACTTTCAGGAGGCCTTGATTCCTCTGCTACGATATGCGCAATGGCACATCTGTCTAAAAATGACAAGGATGTCAGAATGAATCATGACTGGCAGCATGCCTTTGTGGCGACCTTTCCCGGTACGACAATGGATGAGAGCCTATATGCCAGAAAGGTTACGGATTTCCTTGGCATACAGAGTACATTTGTGGAAATAGATCCGGGAAAAGCAATTGATCAACTGAATTCTTACCTATATTTGTTTGAGGACGTATATCTGACCAGTCCGATTCCGATGATGATGCTTTATCATTCCTTAAGGGAGCACGGAACGCTTGTTACTATTGACGGACATGGTGCAGATGAGCTATTTGGCGGGTATACATTTGACTTTATCCATGCACTGAAGGATGCAGGTTTAAACAAGAAGGATATTGACATGATATTGACAGCCTATCTGGACAGCTTTCCGAATGATGGTTCAAATATGGCGCTTGCCAGTCGATCTAAGTTGCGCACATATCTGAATTATGTAAGAAGAGATCTGGTAAAACATACGGTCAGACGCGATAAGCTATACAAGTCGAGTGCTGCAGGCAGGATAGAATATCAAAAATTTGACACTCTAAATAAAATTCTATACACATCCTCACATGAAACAATACTTCCGACTTTATTGCGCAATTATGACCGATATAGCATGGCAAGCGGAGTTGAAATCAGAATGCCTTTCATGGATTACCGGATTGTAAGTATGGCATTTGCACTGGATTGGAGATCAAAACTTCACGGAGGCTATTCTAAAGCGATTATCCGTGATGCTATGGCCCCTTTTATGCCAAAGGAAATCGCCTACAGGAAAACAAAGATTGGATTTAATACACCGATTGTAGAATGGATGCAGGGTCCTCTTAAGGCTTACTTTGAAGATATGATCAACTCATCGTCATTTTCCAATTGTGATTTGATAAAACCTGAACCAGTCAGGGAACAGGTGAAGCAGGTTTTGTATAACGAGCATGCTACCTTTGCAATGGGAGAGGCCGCCTGGTGTTCGATATACCCTTATTTATGGGAACAGGCAGTTTTAAAGGCACAATCAATCTGACAAAGACAAACATGAAATAGGAGATCAATCAATGGAAATAGTCCGGAAACTTAATTATATATTTGACAAAAAGCAAAAAATAAAATCTTTCTTTTTGTTTGTGGCGTTATTTATTGGAGCACTTATGGAGTTAGTTGGTGTTTCATTTATTACGCAGCTGGTTTCTTTGGTTACGGATTCTAAGAAGATTCATACAAATCAACTGATGAGCAGTATTTATGATTTTTTCGGCATGAAATCAGACAGAGAGTTTCTCTTGATGGTAGTCATAGCACTTATTATTATCTATTTTGTGAAAAATGTTTATTTGTTATGGATTAATTATGTGCAGTATACGTTCATTTTTAGAAATCAGCTTCGTTTGTCAGGACGTTTGATTGACTGCTATCTAAAAAAGCCATATACGTATCATTTAAACAAAAATTCAGCCGAAATGGTCAGAAATGTCATGCTTGATTCAGAGCGTTTCTTTCAGATGCTTCTAAGTTTATTTCTATTATTTTCTGAATTGTTGATTTCTGTTCTATTATGTGTATATCTATTAATTGTGGATCCGTTTATTACGATATCAGTTGTTGTGATCCTTGGTGTTTTTACCGGAGTCTATCTGCTTCTTTTTCGTAACAAGGCAAAGGAGTATGGCAAAACCAATCAGGTTTATGATGGAAGGATGCATCAGTCGATCAATCAGGCACTTGGTGCTGTAAAGGATGTCAAAATTCTGCATCGTGAAAAATATTTTGTGAACGCATTTGTATCTTGTGGAAAACAGAAAATGCGTGCACTACGAAATAATAATGTATTAGGACAGGCACCGAAATATGTCATTGAGACAGTATGTATCGGAGCTATTCTTGTTGTTTTAGTGATTAAAATTTATCATGGGACTGATTTAAATACGATGATTCCTCAGCTTGCAGCTTTTGCAATTGCAGCTTTTAAGCTGTTACCATCTGTTAGTAAAATTAATAATTATATGAATCTGATTATCTTTTTAAAACCATCGGTTGATCTGATTTACCGTGATATTAAGGAAACAGAGGATATGGTACAGTACGAGATTGCAGATGCATTGGAAAGCAATGAAGTCTATGGCAATGAGCACCCAAAAGCAATTGAAATCAAGGACTTATGCTATCATTATCCTAATACAGACAGGGATGTGCTAAAGCATGTCAGCTTCTCAATCCCACTTGGTTCTAGTGTAGGTTTGATTGGTCAGTCAGGTGCAGGCAAATCTACGATGGCTGATATCATTCTGGGAATCCTTACTCCGACGAGCGGAACTGTAACATATGGAAGTATGAATGTACATGAGCATCCATTGAAATGGTCTGATAAACTGGCGTACATTCCACAGGCAATTTATCTGGCAGATGATACGATCCGGGCGAATGTGGCATTCGGTATTGATGAGGATCAGATAGATGAAGATAAAGTCTGGAATGCTTTGGAAGAAGCTCAGCTCTCTCACTTTGTAAAGGAATTGCCGGATGGACTTGATACGATGACCGGAGAACGAGGGGTACGTTTGTCTGGTGGGCAGCGTCAGAGGATTGGAATCGCCAGAGCACTTTATAATAATCCGGAAATCCTTGTACTTGATGAGGCAACATCTGCACTTGATTCCGAAACAGAACTGGCAGTTATGGAGGCAATTGACCGTTTGCAGGGACGTAAAACGTTGATCATCATTGCGCATCGTTTAACAACGATTAAGAACTGTGAGTATGTGTTCCAGGTGGAGAACGGAGCGATCGAGCCTGTGAATCCTAAGGATTTGTAAGGAGAAACGTAATGATTATAGTCAGAATCACAAGTGGGCTTGGAAATCAGATGTTTCAATATGCATTTTATCAGCTCATGAAGGAACGATATCAGGATACGACTGTCAAGGCAGATATTACTTGGTTTAATGGGAATAAGGAACATCAGGGATATGAGCTGGAACGGATTTTTGGTCAAAGAGAAAAGCATGTGTCTAGTGGATCGAAGTTTTTGATTGAAGAGGCTTCCACGGCGCAAATCCTGCGTGTAACAGGTAAAATTCCTTGCTTTATGAAAGGAAGGATTGCCAAAAAGTTTGAATCCTTTAGGAGATATCCAAACAGAATCCTTAAAATATTTAATGAAAAGAGACTTCGTTCATATCAGATTTATGAACAGGAATTTTGCAATCCGGACACACCGGGTCATCTTCATCCGAATGATCTGTTTGAAAAGGTGATGCATCTGGATACTTCAAAAGATTGGTATCTGGCTGGTTTCTGGATAGAAGAAGCATATTATAAAACCCGCATCAGTGACATACAGAAGCATTTTGTATTTCCTCGAATAACTGATAAAGAAAATATGGAATGGGTCAAAAAGATCCAGTCAACAAACTCTGTCAGTATCCATGTCAGACGAGGGGATTATCTGACAAGCTATGCAACTGATTTCATTGCACTTTCAAAGGATTATTACCAGGCTGCAATTGCATATATCTGTCAGCATGTG
>JAAYYM010000289.1 GCA_012515365.1 Clostridia bacterium | reverse complement strand
TCTTTTGCCAGTATCTCTGCTGAATCAATGATTTCCGACTCATAGCCTATGATGCCGAGTAGTTTGATCGCATTTCTGGTTTTAGCTCGTCCAGTCTGTAATTGATAATTAAAGAAAATATCATCTTCCTTTATTTCTTCCTCAAAATGATAATTATCATAAAACCGAGATAATATTTTACTTAATTCAATATCATGTGTAGCTGCAAAACAAAGCACTCCATTCTCTGCAAAACTCTGTAGGATCTTAGACGATGCAGCAATTCGTTCAACAGTATTTGTTCCGCGTAGTACTTCATCTACAAAACATAAGATCGGTCCTTTTTCTTTTTCTGCATCCAAAATACGCTTAAGCGATTTAATTTCCACAATATAATAACTCTCATGGCTCATCAGATCGTCTTTAAGTGCCATGGATGAATACAAATAGAACAAGTCCGCCTGATAACTGTGTGCCAGGACAGTATCGATCGTCTGAGCCAAAATCGCATTGATTGCAACCGTTTTTAAAAACGTTGATTTACCGGACGCATTAGAGCCGGTGATCAAAGCACCTTTTTTAGCATCAATGGTATTTGTGACCGGTTGCTCGATCAAAGGATGATACAGTTCTATTCCTTTAAGCATCGGAGTTCTGCCCTCTTTTGGCTGCAGAAATTCCGGTTTGCAATAAAAGTCAACTGCCTTACGGTAGGAAGCAACTGCAATTGCACTGTCGATCTGACCAATCAGATTCTTAATTTCAAAAATCTGATCATTCTTTTCCTGCAATACCTGCAGCATAGAATTAAATTTAATGATATCAACATGGAAAATCATACGTGCATAGTCCATGACCAGCTCTAACGGATTTTCTGTTGTTTTTGTTCCTACATTCAGTGCATACATATTCTTTTGAAATGTTTCCAGACCCTTTTTCTGCTCTTTTAATGCAGCTGCATATGTTTTCATGCCATCACATTTCATCGCTGCAAGTTTGTCTGTAAAATGTAACATCTGAGCGACAAATGAAAAAGACAGGATATACGGCGCAATCAGACTTTTTCGCTTATAATAGGTGATGATCGCTACGCACATAGCCACAATGAATGCAAGGGTTCCCCATGCAGGAGAAATAAAAATCAGAGCAAAGGTAATGACAAGTACCGCATTTAAAAGATAATGAAACAGATTACTTTCACGTTTCAATTCATCCAGCCATAAAAGACAAGTCGTCAACGACATTTTGTTTCTAATCCTTCCCAGTTTGTGAAGCTCGATCTGAAGCTTTTTTCTGACGTCAGGATTCTCTTGTATAAACTCGATCAATTCATCCCTTGATTTTAATTGTGTTTCATCATGTAATGGATTTCGCAGCATTGCATACAAGTATTCATCACCAGCTGATGACATCGTCGTATTTATTTTCTGGAACACACGATCCATATCCAGATCATTCCATGTGATATCATCAATAGAGTCCTCATTTTGTGCTTTATAATAAAAATAAGCTGCAATATTGCTCATCTCATCTTCTGTATACTCACGTTTTGAAAAAACGCCATAATCCTCATCTAGTGAAAGCAGAAACTTCTTAAATTGTTTTCTGTCGTACAAGGCGCCTCTGATAAAAATAACTAAAATTCCTACAAATAAACATCCAAATAATAATATCCACTCCATTTATATTCTCCTCTGTTACAATACGTTTTCATAGCAGTACCAGTGTTCGTCATACAGATCGATCTCTCCTGCTTTTGTGAATTCAAGTTTTTCGTATGCCCTTAAGGCAATCGGAT
>JAAYYM010000288.1 GCA_012515365.1 Clostridia bacterium | reverse complement strand
GGGCATTTTATGAAACACAAACAATATTTAGTCAGGGTATTGTTCATATGTGTTTTTTGTATTTCAATTGTATTCGGATTGACCGGCTGTGTAAACGTTGGACCTAATGACGCAGCTTATTGGTTTTCAGAAAACAGTTATAATTTCGTGGAATATGATGAAGCAAAGAATAATATAGATGAAGCAGGTAGTTATTGGAACTTTACATCTGCTAAGAACGAAGATATCACTTTATCTGTAGTAGTTAATGTAGATAATTTCTATTCAGCAGCTTACTTGTATGTTAACGATGTACAAGTCAAAAGTGAAACAAATACAGGAATTTTTACATACACATATAACCTATCATTAAAAAAGGGTGACAGTATTAAGCTTCATGCTTTCTGGACGAACTCAATTATGTATGATGAAAAAGGGTTTGAGATCTTATCATTTGTCATCTCTCAGAATGGACAAATGTATCCGATAAAAGAGTTTGATAAAACCACATTGAAATAAATAGAGGAGTGTGAATATGAGAAAGAGTTGGAAAAGACTATCAGTATTGCTATTAACAGTCTTGTTATGCACTTCTTTTGTTCTATCAGGAACAGTTCCTGCAACTTATAGCCTGAATACAGTCGTTTCTGCAGCAAGTGACGACTCAGGGTCTACTTCATTACTGGACGGTATAATTAGTCTTGTAGCAGAAAAAGGAAGTAATATTATAAGAACTAATTTGCCGGCAATCGGTGATTATCTTTGTGCTCAGGTATTTGACTATATTGGTATAGACTATACTGATAGCTACACAAAAGAAGTGGATAAGGTAAATAGGAAACTTGAAGATATAGATAAAAGTATCAAACAGGTTTTGGATAATCAGGCAAATGCCGGATCATATATTGTTATGAGGGATTTTAACAGTGCTGTTGAGACATTCTCAAATGCTTTTCACCCTATATACTGTGGTTACAATACATTAATCAGAAATGAAAAAGATGGTGTCTACTCGCCTCTAGAAGCTGAAGCAAAAGAAACAGTTTTCTACAAGAAGAACATAGAAATAAAAGTAGTCGGATCACAGATTTCAACCGGTTACCTATATGAACAGCTTTGTACACTATTAAGAAAAACCATAAAGCCTGATTCAATGAGCTATGCATCCCTTATGGAAGTCTATAACAACACGCACGAGCATTTATGGGCATTCAATACAATGTCATTTGCTCCTAAGAAAGAATTTATAGGATATGTGGCTACTACAATTATGGAAGGCCTTATGCTGTATATGTTCCAGAACAATTACGAAATAAGAGAAGCCCTGAGAATAGATGACCAAGCAAATATCACAGTAAATAATAAAAAATTTGATACCGTATTAGAGCTGACCCAGAAAGCATTTCAGATTTTACAGGCTGAACTGGAAGCTGTTGAAAAGGAAGAAAGAGAAGCTTTGCAGACAGGTACGATTTTTCATTATGCATCTGGAAAGTCAGTTTCAAATAAGTTGTATGTGGATAATATCAGAAGAGATAAAAACAATTATACTTACAAGTCATACTACAATATAACCAGACAAAACAATGTCCGCAACTTATCTGTAATTACCTTAAACAATAAAGACTTTATAAGCCAAATAGAGAATGATTTTGCAGACTATAAGAAAAACTACAAAACAGGTAACAACTTTACGGTGTCTCAATTTTTACAAGTCGCAGGATTTAATTGTGATAATTGGAATAACAACGGACTCTACAAAGGCCAGAGCTTTACACATGAAGGAAGCACTTTCACTACGGAGT
>JAAYYM010000287.1 GCA_012515365.1 Clostridia bacterium | reverse complement strand
GCGTTCAAACGTGGCCATTCTTTCTTTTCCAAATACCGGTGAATTTGGATTACCCCAGATATACCATAAAATATCCTGTCCCTTTAGTTTTTCCTCGGGATCATTCGTGATATAATAACCTCTTCTGGCATAATGCTCTAGAATATCATATAATTCTTTACCTTTATAGTGTTCACCATAAATATTGACCTGCTTAAATTCCCCATTCTCATCAAGTGGGACGCATCCATGATAAAGAAGATTCGAATTATATACCTTATACAAACTTCCTTTTGCAAACAGAAACTTAACCTGTTTCTGCAGTTTTTCACAGTGAATAAATGCATGTGCAATACGTTCCATAACCGTCTGTTCTTCTGCTGTCAGCTGATACGGATCTTTGGGATCAACCGTCGGAAAATCCGTATCATTTAGTTCATAAGAAATACCGTCAATCGTAATTGTTTTATTTTGATAATCAATTTTATCAAGCAACAGGCGATCATCCATTTCAAAGCATGGTCTGCGCTTGATCAACTGTCCTTCCAGCTTAAACTGAATCATTGTAATTGCTTTATGCATTTTGGTATCAAGTTCAAATTCATTTGCATTATAATCGTTAGCCGGCTTGATCTTAAAGGACTCACAATTTGTATTTGCATACACTTCCATTGCAAAGGTCGCAAGTGGAATCAGATTGATGCCATAGCCTTCCTCCAGCGTATCCAGATTTCCATAGCGTGCTGACATACGTACCACATTGGCAATACATGCATAATGACCGGAAGCTGCTCCCATCCAGACAACATCGTGATTTCCCCATTGAATATCAATGGAATGATAATGTCTCAAAGTTTCCAGTACGAGGTGCGCACCAGGTCCTCTGTCAAAAATATCACCGACGATATGCAGATGATCGATGACAAGTCTGCGGATCAAATCGCTAAGTGCCACGATAAACTCAGGTGCTCTGCCGATACGAATAATGGTATGAATAATTTCATTATAATAAGCTTCTTTATTTTGAACTTCTACCTTTTCTGTAATCAACTCTTCTATTACATATGCAAAATCAACCGGAAGCGCCTTGCGAACCTTTGATCTCGTATACTTAGAAGCAACTCGTTTTGTGATCTGTACAAGCCTGTGGAGTGTGATCTTGTACCAGTCTTCTATATTATCCTCACGCTGAATGATGAGTTCTAGTTTTTCCTTTGGATAATAAATTAATGTAGCCAATGTTTTCTTATCTTTTTCACTCAATGTATTTCCGAATTCCTCATCGATCTTGCGTTTGACTGATCCGGACCCATTCCTCAGAACATGGATAAACTGCTCATGTTCACCATGAATATCGGTCATAAAGTGTTCGGTACTCTTTGGAAGATTCAGAATTGACTGTAAATTGATGATCTCCGTAGCCGCAGATGCGATCGTCGGATACTGCGCCGCTATACTTTTTAAATACTTCATTTCAAGATTTTCATTCTTGTCCATGCTTCGTTACACTCCTAGATTTCTGGCTTATTCTTCGTTGATCACATCACTCATATCATATAGCCCCGGCTTTCTTCCAGCCAGGAATTTAGCAGCCTGTACCGCTCCCTTTCCAAATATTGCTCTAGAATATGCAATATGAGAAAAGGTCACTACTTCATCTGTTCCGGCAAAAATAACATCATGATCACCGACGATTGTTCCACCTCTGACTGCAGATATACCGATTTCCTTATCGTCTCTTTTCTGTCTTTGCTGACTGCGATCATACGTGTAGGTATATGCCTGATCAAGAGAATCATTGATCGTATCAGCAAGTGCAAGTGCTGTACCGCTAGGTGCATCCAGCTTCATCTTATGATGTTTTTCTACGATTTCAATGTCAAATCCAGCTTCAGCAAGCTTTGGTGCTGCCTCTTTAAGTATTTTCATTAATAAATTAATACCTACAGACATATTCGCAGAACGTAACACTGCTACTTTCTCGCTTGCTGCTTTGATTTTAGCCACTTGTTCTTCACTCAGACCCGTTGTGCAGAACACACAGGGAATCTTACATTCCACACAATAGTCAATCAGATCATCAATTGCTGCTGTAGCGCCAAAATCTATGATGGCATCAGCCTTTTGGGTGCATTGACTGATGTGGTTTACGACAGGATAAGTGTTTGTAATATGATCTGATATATCAACACCTTCCACGATTTCTACCATTGGATCCTGTGCGATGATATTTGTGATCATCTGACCCATACGGCCATTGCAGCCGTGCATAATTACTTTTATCATAAGTTATTCCCTTCCAGTTTTTTGTTAAATTCGTATTTGTTAGACTTGCTCGTATTTATTAAGCTTTGTTAAACTCGTATTTGTTAAAGCAAGCCGTATGCTTTCATTGCTTTTCTTAACACTTCTGTATCCTGTGGCTCCAATTCTGTTAATGGACGTCTTAATGTTCCTGCTTCCATTCCCATCAGATTCATAGCCATTTTTACCGGGATCGGATTTACTTCACAGAATAATGCACTAATCAAATCAATGGCTTTCAACTGGATTTCACGGCTTTTCTGTAAGTCACCGGCCTGATAGCTTGCTACCATATCATGAACATCTCTTGGTGCAACATTTGACCAAACTGAAATAACACCTTTTCCTCCTAATGAAAGGATCGGGAGTACCTGATCATCATTTCCCGAATAAACATCTACCGTTCCATTTGCGAGTGCCATTAATTTTGCAATCTGAGTAAAGTTTCCTGTGGCATCTTTTACGCCAACAATATTTTCATTTTCATTGCAAAGATCAACAATTGTCTGTGGAAGCAAATTAACCCCACCGGTTCTTCCCGGAATATTATATAACAAAATCGGGATATTTACCTGATTTGCAATAATAGTAAAATGTTCTTTTAATCCTTTTTGAGTTGCTTTGTTATAGTACGGAGTTACGATCAGGAGACCGTCTGCGCCTGCTTTTTCTGCTTCTTTTGACAGATAAACTGCTGTTTCTGTACAGTTAGAGCCTGTACCTGCTATGACAGGAATTCTCTTATTTGTCTGCTCTACCACAAATTTGATACAGTTAATATGCTCCTCATGTGTGAGGGTTGATGCCTCACCTGTTGTACCACATACAATAATTGCATCCGTTGAATTTTTGATCTGGAACTCAATATGCTCTGCAAATTTCTCATAATTGATCGTTCCGTCCTCATGAAATGGTGTGACAATTGCAACACCTGCTCCGTTAAAAATAGCCATAATTCTTCCTCCTTATACTGTTATTCACCTGATGGTCGTTACCCTTTCAGTAAATCAGAGTTCTATCAGATATAAACGAAGAAACTTCAGATACACAAAAGAGAGTCGACCGAATGTTAGGGTCGACTCAAAATTTAACAGTTTTAAATTTCTGTTTCACTTGTTTCCAAGTGTTTGAGATAGCCCTCCATTTTAACAAACTCGATCTTGTCAAAATGACAGTCATACACCTATTAAATGTATGCCCAAGATAACATGTGCAGTTTTTCATATTATCTTTCGGCGCTTTTGCCTTTCTCTTCCTTCATCCACATACACTTTTTGTATTCTGCCGTGTCCGAAAGTTACTCTTCAAGAGCGCAACCTCTATCTTGACTGCCTGTGCAATGCACATCAGTCTATTCAATTGTTATGATGAATCATATCACTCTTCCATGTAGAAGTCAATATTTTTATATTTTATTATATTTGCATTTATATTATATGTGCATCCATATTATTTTTGCATCCATATTTTAATATATTTGCATTTAATGTATTCACTTATAACATAATATTCACTTATAACATAATATTCACATTTAATATTTTCACATTGACATGATTTTGGTCTTCAAAGTTTCTACTCTGGAAACCTCGTCGACAATTGCCGCAACTTCTTCTGTCAGATGGATTCCTGTCAGAACCAAAGTTGCATCCTCTGGCTTCACTGCTACCAGATTCTTTAAATCATCTACGCTCATGATCCCATTGTCTACAAGTCCAAGTACTTCGTCTAAGATCAGGTGATCACATTCCCCGGTAGAAAGAACCTTTTTTGCAAAACATAAGCCGTTTCTGATATTTTGTATTTCTTCTTTTTGTTCTTCTTGTGACAAATCATAAAAGAATTCTTCTGATTTTTCAAATGAAAACAATTTGATTTCTGGTTCGAGTCTTTTGATATATTCCAACTCTGTTCCGCTTTTCCCCTTTAAAAACTGAATCACAAATACGCTTCTCCCCTGGCTGGCAACACGAATTGCCTGTCCTATTGCGGCTGTTGTTTTCCCCTTGCCTTCACCGCAAAAAACCTGTGTCAAACCCTCGTTCATAAGCCACCTCTTTGCCAATTTTGCATTCATATTTAAAGATACGTCGGTTATCATACCACAAACCACCTCGTAAAACAATACTATATTTTTCACAAAATTTTCACATTTTCATTTTGATTTTCAATGTTATTTTCTCCATGTATTTAGCACTTTATTATTTCTTTTTTTATGTATCTTTGTTATGTATTCATGTTATGTATCTTTGTTATGTATTCATGTTATGTATCTGTGTTATACATTGTTGTTATATATTATTGTTACGTATTGACATTATGTATCTATGTTATATATCTGTGTTATTTATCTTTTCTATATATTGCGTTATGAATCATTGTTATTAGTGCTGCCAGTATCATTGTTTTTCATCGGCATAACACACTATCGCTATGTGTTGATCTTATGTAGCCTCGTTGTGAAGCACTGTTATGTATCGTCGTTATGTATTGACGTTATATATTGTTGTTGTGTATCAGTGTTATTATTAGTGTTATGCATCCTTGCTATTTTTGTATTATTGATTCTTATAATTTGTTTATGTATATTTCTATATTACATTCCTATTATTTTGTAGGTTTTATATTCCACTGTTAAATCCCGATGTAATGCACGTCGTTGTATATTGCTGTTATGTATCGTTGTTACATTTCATCGTTATGTTTCATTGTTATGTTTAGCTTTCCTTTCTATTCATCCTGTTATTTCTGTTATTTCTGTTATTTCTGTTATCACTGTGATTTTCGTATTACTGTGATTTTCGTATTACTGTGATTTCTCTTTAATAATATCTGCTATCGTTACTTGTCTAAGCTTACACGCCTAGCATCAATTGCTGCTATGTATATAATTCACATACGCAGATAAATACCTTTGTTACGTATTAATGTTATGAATCACCGTTACGTATCAGTGTTATGAAGTAACGTTACGTATCATTGTTGTGTATCATCGTTACATATCATTACTATTTGTCACACTACATAACATCCTCCCCCCGCAAAATACCGGGGGGATTATCTGTATTAGTATTAGTGTTAACATGTAACCAGCTTACATCTCTTATCCCATCACATCTCCTGCAATTCTACTTCTTCTACATCCATTTCTGGCTCATACTCCATTTTTCCTACTGATACTTCATACGCAATTCGCTTTTCGAGTTCATCTTCATTGATACGTTTCATATATTCTCTGCTTTGGACTCTTCCCCAGATCAAAGCTCTTCCACCTACTTCAAAGGAGGAAGCATAGCGCGCATTTCTGCCCCAGCAGATACATGGTATATAATCGCTTTTTCCATATGGTCTGTTGACCGCTAAAAGCAAATCTGCAATTTCACGTCCAAGTGGTGTCTTCCTATAAATAGGAGGTTTGCATATGTATCCATCTAAAAAGATCTGATTCGTCTTTTCGTTGATATCATACTCCTCAATATATTCAATTTCCCTGACAAATACGGACAGAACCAGCTTATTCTTCCGCTCCTCGTGTCTGTTATACGAACGGAATTGTCCTGATACAGATACCTTTTGGCCTCTGTAGTCTGCATTCACATCCATTAACCGTTCAGAAACCATAAGAGGGATGATATCCGCTGATTCACTTAATCTGGTCACTCGCATGTCGACCATGTAGAATCCCTCCCCAAAGACCTCATGGCTAAACATGAAATCTCCTATGATCTCGCCTACCATTGTTACCTGATTGTTTTCAATAATTTTGTCTGTCATTTTGTTTTCCCTTCCGTGGCCACTTATGTGCCCCTATAGAATTTTTTCTTTTTTGTCCAGGTTCTTTTGTACCCTTTGGACTAATAATATGTATATGAAACTGAATCTTGAATATTCGTATCATTCATAAAAATCGTTCGCCATATTCTATTTTGTAATTTGTAAATATTCCAATAATTTGCAAATTATACAGTCATCACAAATTATATTCCAAAGTTCAAATATAATTTGTCGAATACAGTTAAATATTCATTTTTTTTACGAATTACTTGTAAAATGGCTAAAATATGCTATACTAGTACAGATTCAGAGAAAGAGGAAAGAAGGATTTTGTGTGATAGAAGAAAGAAAAAATATTCGTAATATTGCAATCATCGCTCACGTTGACCATGGTAAAACGACACTTGTCGATGAATTGTTAAAACAGAGTGGTGTCTTCCGTGCTAATCAGGAAGTAAAAGAACGTGTAATGGATTCTAATGATATAGAACGAGAACGTGGTATTACAATACTCTCAAAAAATACTGCTGTTACGTATCATGATACAAAGATTAATATCATCGACACTCCCGGACATGCCGACTTTGGCGGTGAGGTAGAGCGAGTTCTGAAAATGGTAAACGGTGCGATCTTAGTAGTAGATGCATTTGAAGGAACTATGCCTCAAACGAAATTTGTTTTGAAGAAAGCGCTTGCGCTCAAGCTTCCTGTCATCGTATGTGTTAATAAAATTGATCGTCCGGAAGCGCGCTGCGATGAGGTAGTAGACGAAGTACTTGAATTATTTATGGATTTGGATGCTTCTGACAAACAGTTAGACTGCCCTTTCATTTTTGCATCCGCAAAGCTTGGACAGGCAAGTACAGACTATAAAAAACCCGGAACAGATATGGTGCCTTTATTTGAAGCAATTATGGATTATATTCCTGCTCCTGTCGGTGACCCTGATGCAGGCACACAGGTGCTCATTTCCACAATTGATTATAATGAATATGTCGGACGTATTGGTGTCGGTAAAGTTGATAATGGTTCTGTAAAAGTCAATCAGGAAATCGCTATCGTCAACGCCCATGAACCGGATAAATTTAAAAAGGTAAAGATCAGTGCACTGTATGAGTACGATGGTCTGAATAAAGTAAATGTTACGGAAGCAGGAGTTGGCTCCATCGTTGCTGTATCAGGTATCTCGGATATTCATATTGG
>JAAYYM010000286.1 GCA_012515365.1 Clostridia bacterium | reverse complement strand
CTGTCTGACAAATCCGGCATCATTACGGAAAAGAAGAGTATTGATGAGCAGGTGGCAGAATTAGAGCAGTCCAGAGATGCTGCAAGAGGAAAACTTGAAGAAGTTCAGAAGCAGATTGAGGATTTAAATGCGACAATAGAAGATGCTAAAAATGCCATTATTCAGGCTTTGAATGAAAGAGCAACGACTAAATCCCAGATGGGACGTTATGATACGATGATGGAGCAGGTGCAGATCCGTAAGGCGGAACTTACATCCCGTATTGTTCGTGCAAAATCTGATGAAGCAGAAGCGGATCAGATGATTGCAGAGCTGGAAAAACAGTTTGATGAAATTAATGAGAAAATCACAAAACTGAATGAAGAACAGGCAGCTATGGATATGCGCCTTTCCGAAATCAGAGAAGAACTCACAAAGAAAGATAAACTGTTACAGGAAACAAGAGAAAAATACCATCAGGAAAAATCAAAATTAGACGCACTCAACAATTTGACAGAGCGTTATGAAGGATATGGCGGTTCTGTTAAGATGGTAATGGAACAGAAAAAGTCTGAAAAAGGTATTATCGGTGTTGTAGCGGATATCATTAAAGTAGATAAAAAATATGAAACTGCTATCGAAACAGCACTTGGCGGTAATATTCAGAATATTGTAACAGAAGATGAAGGAACGGCTAAGAGAATGATTCAGTTCTTGAAACAGAACCGTTTTGGACGTGCGACCTTCCTTCCGCTTACAAGCATTGAACATCCACAAGAATTTAAAAATCCGGATTCTTTAAAAGAAGACGGCGTTATCGGTATGGCTGATGAATTGGTTGATATCGATAGTAAGTACCGCAATGTGGCGAAAGCGATGCTTGGAAGAATCGTTGTCATTGACAATGTGGACCATGCACTAAAAATCGCAAAAAAATACGATTTTGGTATTCGTATGGTTACATTGGAAGGCGAACTTCTTGTACCGGGTGGTGCCATTTCCGGTGGTGCATTTAAAAATAACAGCAATCTTCTCGGAAGAAGAAGAGAACTTGCTGAACTGGAAAAGAAGGTAAAAGAACTTCAGACTCAGATTGATGATTTAGATAAAGAAATTATCAGTATTCGTGAAGAACGAAATGGACTTCGTGTGAAATCCGAAAGTCAGAGACTGTTATTACAGAATACGTTTATTGAACAGAATACCGCACGTCTTAATCTGGAAGCAGCAAAAGAAAAGAGAGAAGAGACTGCAAGCGGATATGGCGATTTAAAAGCTGAGGAAAAAGATATTGCCGAGCAGATGAAGGAAATCGAAGAAGGTAAAGAACGTATCCAGAAAGAACTTTTAGATTCAGAACTGCTGGAGCAGGAAAAAACAGCGCTTGTAGAACAATGTCAGAAACAGCTTGAAGAAGTCCGTGAAACAGAAACCGAATGTGCGGCAAAAGCGGCTGAATGGGATGTGGAAGTAGAAAAGATGCTTCAGAAGCAGGAATTCGGACAGGAAAACGTAGACCGAATTGATGCGGAAATCAAACGT
>JAAYYM010000040.1 GCA_012515365.1 Clostridia bacterium | reverse complement strand
CATCTCCGTATGTTCCATAATTCGGATATGTGATTGCTGTGCTCACAACCTGTATATACTGATCATTCTGATACATATAAGACTTGATTTCAGGCCAGTTTTCTGTATTCTCCCATGCTGCTTCATAAATCGGATGTAAATCTTCATTGATTCTAGTGTTGAGATCATGTACTTCTTGATTATCAAAATTAAAACATCCAAAGTTCGGGAGCTCGACAATTGTATTACATCTGATTTCATCATCCGGATATTCTTCACCTCCGTATATACATGTATTCATAAAGAGATATGGAATTCCTGAGACTTTATCTTCTGTTTGTTTATTGGCCGGTTTTGCATCTACGATCCGATAGTGAAACAATGGATTAGTATCATCTTCCTGTAGCGTAAATAAGTATGTTACGATTTCAGAACCTGCATCAGGTCCGATTGTGACAAGACTTAACTCAACCTTATGTGTTCCATCTGCTTCCTGATTCCATGAAATCAATTTATATTCACACATTCCACGGTCTCCACCCATAAACACATAATCACCTGCATCATTAATAGAAATATCAGGTAACATACCTTCTTCCACTGGAGTTAAATACTCTTCCGGGAGCGGTGGAAGTGCATCTACATTTCCATACATTGCTCTAAATGTCTGTTCTACGATCTCCGGCTTAACAACAAGCATCCAATCTTCATCATATGACAATCCTTCCAGACCTATCGTTTCGCCTCTGTCATACAAAAAGCTTCTCAATGTCTTCCAGATTTGCTCATCGTCTGCCTTTGAATAATCATACTGATAATCGACCATCATATTAATGGCATCCATCAGATAAATCATATTGAGCTGCTCAGGTGCCTGTGTATCTATAGTGCCTGTCGTTTCTGTCTGAGTCTCTGTGTCAGAAGATTCTGTCTCCATATCCAAAGTTTCTGTATCAAAAACAGTTGCATCCTCTGTCCCCTCTTGTGATATAGGGTTCTCTGATTTCTTACATCCTGTTACCAATACCGCCATCATCACTACACATAATAACAACATCCATAATTTACTCATTTTCATTTTTCGCTTCATAGTCTGTCTCCTCATCATCTTAAATCTGTTCCAAGTAATACGAAACCCATAATCCTAATAACAATTTTTATAACTTATCTAACATTATAACATATTCCACCTTTGTTTCACAATTCCCAATCAATGTGCTATACTGAACTCATACCTGAAGAACAGAATCCAATTCTTTTTCAGGAAACAGGAGGCAGTACCATGAACGATATAAAGGAAGAATCCAAGATCAGAAAACTAGCAGTAAAAAGAAAATCTGATGCAATTCTCAAAATTATGAAAAAGGCGGATACCGAAGTGTTCGTCTGCTGCCTGGATGCATTGGCAGACATTTCTGATGAAGCTGCATCCAACGAAATCACACGCAATCTTGGAAATGAAAACAGCACCATTAAAATAGCTGCCTGTAAAGCAGCATTAAAGGTTAATACGGATTATATGATCACACATATCCGTTATCTGCTGTCAAAGGAAAGTGATCCAGATATCAAGAAACAGGTACAAGAGCTCCTGAATGATTCAAAAAAATAACTACAGCTTTACTAATAAAAGGACTAGTCAACTCAATTATTTTGAGTGCATAGTCCTTTTACTTAGTTATACTGTGTTTTTCTGTTTTGGAAATGTGATATGAAAGTGAACGCCTTGATCCACGCCACATTTTAGTTCGATTTTCCCTTCATGAGAACGAACAATCCACTCTGCAATGGAAAGTCCCAGACCTGATCCGTTTTGTGATCTGCTTCTTGCTTTGTCTACACGATAGAATCTTTTAAAAACGTGTTCTACCTCATCATCCGGAATGCCTGTTCCATCATCCATGTAATCAATATGAAGCTGATTTTTGTTTTTGTATGCATTGATTTTAATCGTTCCCGGTCTACCCATGTATTTGATGGAATTATCAAATAGAATCGTAAAGAGCTGCTGGATACGATCAATGTCACCCTTCATAATCAGATTTTGCTCCATCGTACGTTCAATCTTGATTTCCTTTGCAGCTGCAAGCTGTTCAAATGCACAAGCACGCTCTTCCAACACAATCTCTAATGGAACATCGCATACTGTAAGCTCTGTTACATTACTGTCTGCACGCGATAAGGTCAGTAAATCCTCCACCAGATGATTCATCCTGATCAATTCCTTATGTATGTTTCCAAGCCAGCGTTCCTGACTTTCCACAGTTTCTTCTTCATTGTCCATAACAAGCTCCAGATTCGACTGGATCACCGCAAGGGGCGTTCTAAGCTCATGCGATGCATCTGCCGTAAAATCAAGCTGTTGCTGCCATGCTTTTTTGATTGGCTTAACGGCTATATAAGACAGCGTAATACTCGCTGCCAAAACAAGAACTAATATCACCATCAACAACATAACTGTACGATGTTGAGTGGCATTGCTTGGCGTTCCCATCAGAAAGATCGTTGAAACTGTACCTAAAACAAGTGTAATTGCAATCATTGCAAACAAAATAAACCTAATTTGAAGTTTTTTAATCATTAATTGATTCCTTCCCGCCAGTTGTTTTTTCAAGCAGAGAATATCCGACTCCGCGCACTGTTTTCAGTTCCGCATCTATACTTTTGAAGTCTATTTTCTTTCTCAAATAGTAAATGTACAATTCCACATTCGCTATTTCAACATCTTTAT
>JAAYYM010000285.1 GCA_012515365.1 Clostridia bacterium | reverse complement strand
TATTTCGGCAGTAGGACATGAAACAGATACTACGATAGCAGATTTTGTTTCCGATTTGCGTGCACCGACACCAAGTGCAGCAGCGGAGCTTGCCGTGATGGATGTAGGAGAACTTCTTGCGTCGCTACAGCAGGAAAAAGAACTTTTGACAAGGTGTAAGCATCGTAAAATCAGAGAATACCGTGTGGAAACAGAAAAGCGTATGCAGAGGCTTGAATATCTGAGCCCTTCTGCCCGTGTGAAAGAAAAACGGACAACAGCGATGCATTTAGAAGAAGCATATCAGGCTGCAATAAAGCAATGTCTTATGAGGCAGAGACAAAAACTTGCTCTTTATATTCAGCGCATGAAAGGTGTTTCACCGCTTGATAAATTGAATCAGGGGTATTCCTATGTTGCACACGAAGGAAAAACACTTACCAGCATAGAACAGGTAACAGATGGAGACCAGGTACAGATTTATGTATCGGATGGTTTACTAAGTGCCCGGATAAACGAAAAGAAGTGTATAAAATATTCGTAAGAGGCACAAATGTATTGTGAAAATGGAGTATTGAATATGAGTGATCAGAACGATTTTAAGCTGGAAGAAGCTTTTGAAAAATTAGATGAAATGCTGGATGTATTGGAATCACCGGATATTTCATTGGAGGAATCCTTTGAAGTATACAAAGAAGGGATGACTCTATTGACAAAATGTAATGAGACTATCGATCAGGTAGAAAAGAAAGTATTAAAGCTGACCGAAGAAGGAAAACTGGAAGAGTTATAAGAAGTACCGTATAGACAACGTTTTATATGCAGGAGAAAAGGTGACAGATATGGAGTTTCAAACACAGTTAAAACAGAAAGTAGCGGAGATTGAGCAAATTCTGGAAAAATATTTGCCGGCGGAAGAAGGATACCAGAAAACCGTACTTGAGGCAATGAATTACAGCGTCCGGGTAGGAGGAAAAAGACTGCGCCCTATGTTGATGCAGGAAACATATCGTATGCTTGGCGGAAAAGGCAATATCATTGAACCTTTTATGGCAGCACAGGAAATGATCCATACGTATTCACTGGTGCATGATGACCTTCCGGCGATGGATAATGATATGTATCGTCGTGGCAAAAAAACGACACATGTCTTATATGGTGAAGCAATGGCAATTCTGGCTGGGGATGGTCTTTTGAACTATGCTTTTGAAACAGCTTGTAAGGCATTTGCGATGGAACCGGGCAATGAAAATATCGGGAAAGCACTTACAGTACTTGCCGGTAAAGCCGGAATTTATGGCATGATTGGCGGTCAGGTAGCAGATGTGGAAGCGGAAAAACGTGGTCTGGCATTGGACGAAGAAAAGCTGATGTATATTCATGAACATAAAACGGCGGCGTTAATCCAGTCTTCTTTTATGATTGGTGCAATTCTTGCAGGAGCAGAAGAGGAAGATGTGAAGAAATTGGAAAAAGCAGCTTATAATATCGGTATTGCGTTCCAAATTCAAGATGATATTTTAGATGTTACAAGTACGCTGGAAGTACTTGGAAAGCCAATTGGAAGTGATGAAAAAAATAATAAGCTGACTTATGTGAAAGCACATGGACTGGAAAATGCTAAAAAGGATGTGGAGAAGCTGTCTAAAGAGGCTCTTGAAATATTACAGGGAATGCACAGCCGTAATGAGTTTTTAGAGCAACTGGTAGCATATCTGATTCACAGAGAAAAATAAAATGCCTCATTTGAACAGGTAAAATGAGGATAGATAATGCCTGCTTATGACAGACAGATAGGAAATAGCATGTATATTGAAAAGATAAAAGAAACAAATGACATTAAAAAAATAGAGAAGGAACATCTGGATGAACTGGCACAGGAGATTAGGGATTTTTTAATTGAAAAAATCTCTGTGACAGGAGGTCAT
>JAAYYM010000284.1 GCA_012515365.1 Clostridia bacterium | reverse complement strand
TTATTGGACTTGCATTAAAACCAATGCAACCATATGCACCGGATTTATGTATCGCGACGCAAGATCAGTCTTGCGGACTTAGTCGTGAGTTAATCACACAGCTTGATGAATATAAAAGTGTGAAACGTGCATTTGGCAGAATGTATCAGGGAAACGTTCCTGTTTCCACTATAAAGGATGTCAATATCATTGATTTGATTTCATATGAAACCTATCAGTTTGACTGGGCGAATGCGCATCTTGCAGAAGGTAGTCATGAAGTATTAACTGTTTATGATAAATCTAATCCACTGACTGCAGGTGACAAGCTTGTTGTAACAAATCATAAGGGAGAGCAGATCGAGCTTGTGATCTCTGAGGTATTATCGACCAGTCCATTTGACAATCCGGAAGGAATACCGACTGTAATCTGCACGGAGGAAACCTTTACTCAGCTGACCGGAAAGCAGGAGTATGCTGTGATTGATATTCAGCTAAATAATGAGATTACAGAAGCAGATGTTACGTCGATTCGTAATCTGGCCGGAGCAAATAATTTGTTTTCAGACAGAAGAGAATCAAACCGGGAAACAGTAGGTACCTATTGGGCATTTACGATTTTGGTCTATGGATTCCTGGCAATTATCGCAATGATCACTGTATTTAACATCATCAATAGTATCTCCATGAGTGTGTCAGCTAAGATCAAGCAATATGGTGCAATGCGTGCAATCGGAATGGGAGAAAAACAGCTGCTTAAGATGATCACCGCAGAAGCATTGACTTATGCAATATCAGGCTGTTTCACCGGATGCATCCTTGGTATCCCGATTAACCAATTCTTATACAAAAAAATGATCACAAATTATTGGGGCAATTCATGGGAACTGCCGGGCGAGGCCATCATAGTTATTTTCCTGCTGGTATTTATCGCGTCCGCTGCAGCAGTACAAATTCCGTCAAAACGTATCAGTGCCATGACCATTACGGATACGATCAATGAATTGTAGAAGAAATTTTGGGAATATGATCGAAGAAATTAAGAGATTCGAGAAATTCGATCAAAGAAACCCCTAGAGATTTAATTTGCAAATGGCAGCAGTACATCAGTCGGAACTTCTGGAAAGGAATCTGAAATATGACAGATGTAACTAGCTGTCATCTTTAAATTATGATATTGTCAATTATAGTGATTCTATGTAATGATTTGTGAGATAAATCATTACAATTCACTGGTTCAATTTTCAGATAAACATTGTTATTTAGTAAGGAGAGGTAGCATATGATAGTTCAAAACAAAAAAGAAAACAGTGATCAAGAAAAAGACAAGTATGTGAACTTTATAGAATGCACAGATTATGTAGACTATGATCATCCGGCTATTCAGGAAAAAGCAAGAAGCTTATTTGAGGGAATGGAAACGGATGTGGAGAAGGCCAAAGCAGCTTATTATTTTGTCAGAGATGAAATTCCTCATTCTTATGATATACATGCGGATACAGTGAACGCGACAGCATCGGATGTGCTGATCAATAAAACCGGTGTCTGCCATGCAAAATCGAATTTGCTGGCAGCATTATTAAGGTCACAAGGAATTCCTGCAGGGTTTTGTTTTCAGCATCTCACACTTGCAGATGATGATTCCAAGGGCTACTGCATTCACGGATATAATGCGGTTTTTCTAAATGGGCGCTGGGTCAAGCTTGATGCCAGAGGAAACAAACAAGGTGTAAATGCTGAGTTTTCTCTGACTTATCCAAGATTGGCTTTCTTAAGCAGACGAGAATATGATGAATATCACATTCCAGGGATATTTGCGATGCCAAGAGAGGCTTCTATGAAGCTGTTAGACCGTGCAAAAACGATAGATGAAGTGGCAAATGAGTGTACTTCAGATTTTACAGGCACGCCTGACATTGAAGAAATTACTATGAGACCATTTATAGATTCTGATATGGAGCTGTTTCAGACATGGTTACAGAAACCTTATATTGCAAAGTACTATCATGATCCGGAGGACTGGATTGATGAGCTCGAAAAGCGTCATACAGAATTTCAGTGGATTGAACATAGAATTGTGGAATTAGCAGGAAAACCTATTGGATTCTGTCAGTATTATTCATATGAACTCAGCATTCCGTATGGTGAAGACTGGCACGGAAGTATACCGCCACAACAAACCTACAGTCTGGATTATATGATCGGTGAGGAAGACTGTGTAGGGAAAGGTTATGGAAAACAGTCAGCACTTCAATTAATTGAACTGATCAGATTGACAGGTGATGCGAAAAGAATCATTGTAAATCCGGAGAAAGAAAATCTACCCTCATGCAATACCCT
>JAAYYM010000283.1 GCA_012515365.1 Clostridia bacterium | reverse complement strand
TATGATGAGTGGAGGGATCTGCAGGAAAAACCATTTCTTGTTGTAACAGAAAATAAGTTTTGCCTGGATGAGGATTCATCCAACCCACATGTTTCAAATCTGGAATTGACGATGGGGGATAAATTAATGCTCGTGGATTCAAAGGATCCGGGAGTGACCAAGGATGGCAGAATACCTTATGATACATATGAAGTATATATACCTGTTCGAGGATTTTGTGGTAAAATAGAATTTGAAAAGGCATTTATTCCGGCTTATCATTCTGTCAGCGAGGGCTATCTTCCTTATACAAGGGAACATGTCATTGAACTTGCATTCGCATCACATGGTGAACGCTATGGATGGGGTGGTATGTTTAATGCAAGAGACTGCTCTCAATATATCATGGAATTATATCGCTGCTTTGGTTTACAATTTGCACGTAATACCGGAGGACAGATGGCGATGCAGTGCAAAACGCTTTACATAGATGGATTATCAGATGCTGCGAAAAAGGAGATTATATCCGCAATACCTGCAGGATCATGTTTGTATTTCCCCGGGCATGCTATGATTTATCTGGGAGAAGTGGATGGAAATCTTTATGTGATTAGTGCAGTCGGTACCATGAATCCGGATGGGACTCATGACGGAGAGGTAAAATCAATACATACTGTGTCGATCAATGATTTGAGTGTCAGAAGGAGAAATGGAAAGACCTGGCTTGAGAGTCTGACAGTTATTAAGGTAATTGAGAACGAGTAAAATGCCGAATCGTATATTGAATAAAAATGAATAAAAAAGAATAAAAAGAACAAGAAAGAACAAAGAAGAACAAGAAAGAACAAGAAAGAACAAGAAAGAACAAAGAAGAACAAAAAATAAGAAAGACAAGGGAAAACACAGGAAACGAGGTACATGCATATGAAGGTTAGAAGGATCAGCATTACAGCAAAGCTAATGTTATTGATCTCTGCGGTTAGTATTATCGGAACAGCTATTTTGGGTATTACTACCTATATCAGAGAAAGCAATAATCTAGTAACCTTATCCAAAAATAATGGAAAGGATTTAGCCGCATGTGCAGCGGGAGCAATTGACGGAGATTTGTTTGATACGATTGGCGAAGGCATGGAGGAGAGCGAGGCTTATATGGAAACCTATCAAGCACTGGCTATCTACAGGGATTGTGGCAGCAATCTTGAGTATATCTATAGTATGAAACAGCTCCCGGATGGAAAACTCGTTTTTATTGTTGATACTGATACAGAGGAGCCGGGCGGTATTTATGAAGAGTATGAGATGGAAGATGCAATCAGTGAAGCACTAAAGGGCAACGTATCTGCGGATGCAGAGCCGACGACCGATGAGTGGGGAACGGTGATCAGTGCGTTTGCACCAATTTTAAATTCGACAGGCAAGGTAGTCGGAGTAGTGGGTGTAGATATCGGCATGGATTGGATTGAAACGCAGCTCAATCATCTTAAAGTGCAAATTATCATGGTTTCTGCAGGCATTATTTTATTCGGAATATTGTGTGCTTTTATAATCAGTAAAAGCATCGGAAAAAATCTGGTCAAACTGAATCAAAAAATCGTTAATTTAAATAGCCAGGATGGAGACTTGACCAAGACAATCGAAATGAAAAGCGGGGATGAACTAGAGGTTATTGCTGACAATGTAAATATATTTATTCGAGAAATCAGAATGCTGGTCAGTGGTGTTGCAAGTGGTGCGAATACAGTTACCAACAATGGAGACTCCCTTTTGAAGACAGCAAAGGATAATCAGAATAACATCAACCAGATTAATGACAGCATCAGTTTGCTGGGAGCTAATATGGAGGAATGCGCTGCATCCAGTGAAACTGTTTATCATAATCTGCATGAGGCAGCACAGGAAATCCAACAATTGACGGATCTGACCATATCTGTGAAGGAGTATACAGATGATATTAAGGAACGGGCAGAGCATGTTATAGAAGAAGCAAAACAGAGTCGGGTGTCTGCAGAAGAAAGACAGCTTCAGATGAAGGAAAGGATTGAGAGCACCAGTGAGAATGCGAAGAAGATTACGATGGTGCAGGATATGGCAAATCAGATACAGATAATTGCCGGACAGACGCAGATCCTTGCACTTAACGCAAGAATTGAAGCAGCACGCGCCGGGGAAAGTGGAAAAGGCTTTACGGTAGTGGCTGAGCAAGTCAGCAGCCTGAGTGAAGAGATCGGTAATACGGTCATGGAAATCAATGCTGCCAGCGGCGAGGTAGTGGATGCAGTAAATGATCTGTTACGCGAGACAGCAGATTATGATGCATATGTAAGCACCAATGTGATGGAGGATTATCAGAAACTTGTTTGTATCGGAGAGCAGTACAGTGAAACAGCAGAACGCATCAATTCTGAAATGACACAGCTTGAGGAGCGAAGTGCATATGTGAATCAAAATATGAATCGTGTATTAGGAAACATGCAGGATATCGCAAAGACTGTAGGTGACAGTACGGAAAGTGTATCAAAACTTAGCAGCCTGTCTGACGGAATTGTTGAGAATATGAATTCAATGGCAGATTCCGCAGCAAATAATCAGGAAGCCTCCAAGGAATTGAAAGAGAGAATTACAAAGTATCGTTATTAGATGGGAACTAAACAGGAGATTTTATTTTCCCTGATACTTGAAGGAGAAAAACGATGATATTGTATACAAAACGATTATTACTCAGGCCATGGACAGAAGCCGATGCCACGAATTTATATGAATATGCAAAGAATCCTGCTGTCGGTCCGATTGCAGGATGGCCACCTCACAAAAGTGTAGAAGAGAGTCTTAATGTGATCAGAAATGTGTTTGATGGGGCTGAGTGCTATGCGATTTGTGAGAAAGAGAATGAGCAGGCGATTGGAGCAGTAGAACTCAAATTAAATGGACATACCGATATGACTGAGCGTGATGATGAATGTGAGCTGGGATATTGGCTGGGACAGCCATTCTGGGGAAGAGGATATATGCCGGAAGCAGCAGCCAGACTGATCCGTCATGGCTTTTGTGACCTTGGCATGACAACCATTTGGTGTGGATATTATGATGGAAATATAAAATCAAAAAGAGTACAGGAGAAACTAGGACTTCAATACCATCACACTTGTGAGGACGTGGAGGTTCCGCTGATGAATGAAATCAGAGTAGGCCATACGAACTATATAACCAAAGTACAGTGGCTGGCTGCTTTCACTTGTTAATGATACAATCATTATGTATAATTAAATAATAAAAATGCTTTACCAAGGAGGAATCGTGATGGAGGAATTAATGGGATCGATGGTTGCAGAGTTTGGAGTATCTGAAGGAATCGTAGTTGCAATGGGACTAGTGTGTGGTCTGATCGTAATCGCATCAATTTTCGCGTTATTTGTTTCAATTTATCTTGGAATATCTTATATGAAGTATAATCGACGTCAAAACAGCTGTGGTATGACTGGTGAGGAGATAGCCAGAAACATTTTAGACCATCATGGACTGTCTCATATCAAGGTGTCAAAAACAGGGTCGATTATGTTCGGAAACAGTTATAGCCATTATTTTAAAAAGGTCAGACTGAGAAGGCTTACCTGGAAGAAAACCAGTGTCACATCACTTGCTATGGCAGCTCAGAAATCATCACTTGCTTTGCTTGATCAGGAAGGTGATCCTGATATGACAAAACGTGTAAAATTAACTCCGGTGATTTACTTTGGACCGTTGGCATTTGTTCCAATGGTCATCATTGGTTTACTTCTTGATCTATATTTCTTTCATAGTGACGGAAAGTTCACGCTCATTTTATCTATCTTAGGTCTGCTTTTCTATGTGCTTTCATTTGTTATGTCAATTCTTGTATTAAATACAGAAGTAAAGGCACAAAAAAGAGCACTGGAGCTGATGAAAGCTGATCAGCTGGCTACAGATGAAGAACTGAAAATGTGTCAAAAACTGTTCAAATTATATAATATTGAGTATATCAACGACATGATTATAGCTCTGCTTGAACTGATTTATCGTGTCTTGCAGATCATTTCTTATGCACAAAGCAGCAGTTCATCATCAAGCAAGTAAAGTATTTTGAAAATAGATTCATTAAGCAGGTAAATTAATCAAAAGGACGTTTACAATCAGTGAGTTTACATAACAAAAGAGGCGATATGTCGCCATTTGACATGAGAAGAAAGCCGTCTATGCAGTATCCATTTTTAATGCCTCTTGTATGGGGAGGAAGTTTTCTGCTGACACGGCAGTTCGGATTGAAAATTGATAAGAGTGCAATGAGGGGGATAAAACCCCCTTATTTGCTTATATCCACACATCAGGGGTTTACCGATTATTATATTGGACCACTTGCTATGTTCCCTCATCGTGCTGTTTATGTATCAGACATGGAGGGGTTTGCAGCATTTGGAAAATGGCTGTACAGGGGCTTAGGATGTATCGGAAAAAGGCGATATGTGCCTGATCTAAGTGTGATTATGAATATAAAATATGCCCTCAAAAAGGGACAGTCTGTGGTTATTTATCCAGAATCCAGACATTCCAATGTGGGGACGACATCCTATATACCTGCTAATCTGGGCAGACTTGCAAAGCTGTTGGCGGTTCCTGTCGTTACGATTTCTGCAAAGGGCTGTTATCTGGCTAATCCATTCTGGAACGAAGAAAAGACCAGAAGGGTTCCGATCACAGCAAAGATGGAATGCATTTATGATAAAGCTGCACTAGAAGAGGCCAAGCCTGCGGATATACAGGCAAAAATAGAAGAAAAACTAACCTATGATGAATATGCATATCAGCATGAAGCTGGGTTTTTAATAAAGGATCAGGATCGTGCAGAGGGGTTAGAGCTTGCACTGTATCAATGCAAAGCATGCAGGCAGATGTACGGTATGCGTACAAAAGGGGCTGTCTTGTGGTGTGAGAGCTGTCAGGCAAAGTGGACGCTTTCAGAAGATGGGTGGCTGGTTTCTAAGGATAGCAATAAGCAACAACAAAAGCTACATATTCCTGATTGGTATGAATGGCAGCGAAAGAATGTAACAGATGAATTGAACTATCATAAAGAGTTTAGCAAGAGGTATGAAGTTCGGATCGAGGCATTACCAAATGAAAAGGGATTTGTGAAATTGGGGAAGGGTGAACTGATTTTTAATCAAAAGGAATTCATTCTTTCTTTTATACAAAAGGATGGGGCACGAGAACAGCTGATATTTCCTCATGCCAACAGAGAATCTGTTCAGACAGAATATAATTACCGACAGCGTGGTGCCTGTATTGTATTATCGACAAAGGACTGCTGCTATTATACTTATTCTGCTTCTTCGGAATTCAATCCAACACAGCTGCAGTTTGCGGGAGAGTTTTTTTATGGGAAAGAACATAAAATTGTAGATAAAGAACATAGAATTGTAGAAAAGAACATAACTTTGTAGGAAGAAATATTACTTTGTAGAAAAGGGGTGCATATATGGGAGCGTGGGCAGTTGGAATCAATGCAAGCGATACGGCGCAAGATTTAAAAAGTGAGTATATGGCAGCGTTTTACTATAACGATGTTGAAACAGCTGTAAGAAAAATAGACAACTATG
>JAAYYM010000039.1 GCA_012515365.1 Clostridia bacterium | reverse complement strand
TTCACGAATCTCCACACACAGTAGAATCTCTGGATCATGCACGTCAACCTTCATATCTGGAAAGGCGTCCAATATGACTCCTCCAAGCTCTGCATTGATTTCCATAGATTCCATCGGATAATCTTTTCTTGCTCTTCTTGCATGTATTTTGAAAGTTTTATTACCTTCCGGATGAACATTCTTTATATAATCCACAATGTCTGCCTTCAGCTGGTCAAATCCTTGATCTTCTACGTGAACAACCGGGCAGATACCAGTGATTCCGAATACACACTGCAGTTTTGCAACAACATCATCAATGTCAAATTCCTTCAGGCATTCAATATAAATTCTTCCCTGTGTTTTGGTAACTTCAAACTCGCCCTCTGTCTTTTTCAGTGCATGTCGTATCTGCTTTACGAGTGCATCTTCAAACAAGTATCTGTTCTTTCCTTTAATCCCTATCTCTGCATATTTGATTAGAAATGCTGAAAACATACCAATTCTCCTTCTTAGTGCCTTGTGTATTTACGTAAAAGTGGAACCTGTTCATTGATTACCTTTATCGTTTCTTCAAGCTCTTCCTTGGTTGTGAAAACCGAAAAGCTAAAACGTATTGTCGAATCAAGTTGCTCCTTTTGCAGTCCAATTGCTTTTAAAGTCGCGCTTACTGCAGGTTTATTTGATGCGCATGCAGAGCCGGAAGACACATAGATACCCTTGCTTTCGAGTGCATGAAGCATAACCTCACTTCTAATCCCTGTAAATGCAGCACTCACTATATGTGGTGCAGTTTCTCTGATCCTCTGTATATCATGTTCGATCAATCCATTGATCGTTACATCCGGGATGCGCTGTAATTCTTTGATAAAATACTCTTTTAATTCATACAATCGATCAATCTTCTGATCGAAATCCTGATAGGTTTCTTCGACAGCCTTTCCGATTCCTGCGATTGCATACACATTTTCTGTTCCGGAACGCAGACCCTTCTGCTGTCCTCCTCCATATTGAATCGGATGGATTTTAACATTCTCTTTCACATATAAAAAACCGATTCCTTTTGGTCCGTTAATTTTATGACCACTTACAGAAAGCAGATCAATCCCCATCTTTTTGGGATAAATGCGAATCTTTCCAAATCCCTGCACTGCATCTACATGAAACAGGATCCCTGACTGATAATCCTTAACTGTCTTTGCAAGCTCTTCAATAGGCTGCAATGCTCCTATTTCATTATTCACAAACATAATAGAAACCAGTATCGTCTGATCGGTAAGCGCCCTTGCTAAAGCCTCTTTCTGAATAACACCATTTTGATCTGGCTTTAAATAGGTGACGCTAAAGCCTTGTGTTTCAAGATATTTCATTGTTTCCAAAACAGCCGGATGTTCCGTGGCATTTGTAATCAGATGATTTCCCGCTCTTCTATTTGCCATGGCACAGCCGATCAGTGCCAGATTATCTGACTCTGTACCACCGGAGGTAAAATAGATTTCTTTTTCGTTTACCTTAAGCTGTTTTGCTATCGTTTCTTTTGCCTGCTTCACATACTGTTCTGCATGAACTCCATACATATGCATACTGGAAGGATTTCCATACGCAGTATCCATAACCTCATTCATGATATCCTTGACACTTTGAAAACAGCACGTTGTTGCTGAATTATCTAAATATATCTGCATTGCTTACTCATTCCCCGCTTTGGCAAGCTCCAGCTGATACATGATCCATGACATAACCGTAAAACCTGCCGTTTCCGTTCTTAAAATTCGTTTACCTAATGTGATCGGGATAAATCCACTTTCACATGCTTGTTCCACTTCTTTTTCATCAAAACCACCCTCAGGTCCGATCATGACAGCAATATTCTGTCCATCTCTGATTGCTTCTATGCAGGCTTTTGTCTGTTTCATACTATCCATATCAGCCATTTCATAAGGAATCAGCTTGTGCTCGAACGATTCTGCATACGTAAAGGCTTCCTCCATCGTCATAACCTTCGTCACCTGTGGAATAATTCCTCTTTTCGACTGCTTTGCCGCAGCCTCTGCTATCATATTCCAACGCTGTAGCTTTGCTGTTTCCTTTTTTTGATCCAATTTGACGACTGAGCGCTTTGCTGCTACAGGTATTACCTGATAAACCCCCAGCTCCACTGCTTTTTGTATCACAAGCTCCATCTTGTCACTTTTAGGGAGTGACTGAAATAGATAGACCTTTGACGGCAGTTCCACTCCATCCTTCTTGATAAAACATATTTTACACCAGATTCTGTCTGGCTCTAAATCCTCGATCATACAGTGATATTCGTTTTGATCAATTCCATTCAAAACAATCAGTTCATCACCTTTTTTCATACGTAATACGTTTTTGATATGGTTGACATCTTCTCCGCAAATGAAAACATCATGTCCAACTATATGTTCTTTTGGAACAAAAAAATGATACATGCTCTCTCACCTAATTCTTTTGTGCGGTAACAGATACCCACTCACCTTGATAAGTCACCTCTAACACTTTCAATCCGGCTGCTTTTACTGCTGCAAGTACCGTTTCCTCTTTATCATCAATAATACCTGATGTTATATAGATTCCACCTGGCTTTAACTGCTGCAGGATTTCTGGTGTAAGCGGCACTAAAACCTCTGCCAGTATATTGGCAACTACAATATCGTATTGTTCATAACCCACGCGGTCTTTGATACTTTTGTCGTCAATGATGTTTCCGATCATGACTTCAAAATCCGCATCCTTTAGTCCATTCACTTCCATATTCTCATTTGTCGCAGTAATGGCACATGGATCCAGATCAGTGCCTACTGCAGATTTAGCACCTAGTTTTAAGGCTATGATTGATAAAATACCACTTCCACAGCCTACATCCAAAAGCGCTGTATCCTTATTCACATATTTCTTGAGCTGTCTGATACATAACTGCGTAGTCTCATGCATACCTGTACCAAAGGCTGTTCCGGGATCTATATGAATGATCATCTTTGCCTGATCTTCTTCCTTCACACTTTCCCATGACGGAATGATCAGAATATCATCTACATAGAATTGTTTGAAAAACTCTTTCCAGTTATTGATCCAGTCTTTATCTTTTGTCTCTGATGCACTGATACTGCCAATTCCAACATTGATATATGCGCGCATCTGATTCATCTCATCTTTAATGGTAGCAAGCAAGGTATCATCAGCTGGCTCCTCTGTATAGAAATTAATATATGCAACTCCGTCATCATCTTCATAATCAGGAAGTATATCTACAAACATCTGCGCTTTGTCACTGTCAGTTAGGTGAACCTTGTCCTCTATTTCTGCGCCCTCTATCCCAAGATCATCCAGCATACTGATCACCAGATCCTCTGCCTCCGATGTTGTTGTAATCGTATATTTATTCCATTTCATAATCTTCCTCATTTCCTTTACAAGGCATAATTCGAAAATAAACCAAATTAAAGTATAGCATAACTCCGTATATTCGGCAACAAAAAGCACAGCTTTTGCGAATAGCATTTATACAATACAACACCATACATTTGCGCAATATCACTTGTACACTCTTAGTTTATTGTGTTATTATTATATATATTATTGAATCGAAAGAAGGATTATTATGAAAAAGACAGCATTAATCATGGCAGGCGGCCGTGGTGAACGTTTTTGGCCAAGAAGCCGTAAAAATCTGCCTAAGCAGTTTCTTTCATTAACTGATGACGGAAAGACAATGATTCAGTTAACTGTCGAACGTATTCTTCCACTTGTGGAAATGGAAGATATCTATATTTCTACCAATGCTGATTACGCAGCTCTTGTCAGAGAGCAGCTTCCTCAGATCCCCGAGAAAAATATATTATGTGAACCAATCGGTCGTAATACAGCACCCTGCATTGCACTTGGCGCGGCACATATAGAGAAAAACTCAGGAGAGTCTTTGATGATCACGCTTCCTTCTGACCATCTGATCAAGCATAATAAAATCTTTATTTCTACATTGAAAGAGGCCTGCAACATTGCAGAATCACATAATAGTCTGGTTACACTAGGAATTACACCTGATTATCCTGAGACAGGATATGGGTATATTAAATACAAAGGTGAAAATTCAATCGGCACTGCCTTTGAGGTAGACTGCTTTGTTGAAAAACCAACCAAAGAACGTGCCAAGGAATATCTTGCAAGTGACGATTACCTTTGGAACAGTGGCATGTTTATCTGGAAAACATCTACGATTCTTACCTGCTTTGAGCAGCTGCTTCCAGATGCATATACGAAGCTGATGGAAATACAAAATGCCATTGGCACTACCGTAGAAAAAGAAGTTCTGAATCGTGTATTTCCAGAGTTTCCATCCATTTCAATCGATTATGGTATTATGGAAAAATCTTCGAATATTTACACCATTCCGAGCAATTTCGGATGGGATGATGTCGGATCCTGGCTTGCAGTAGAACGCATCAAGAAAACAAACGACGCCGGTAACATCATTTCAGGAAATGTCATAAGCATTGACACACAGGATTGTATTATAGAAGGCACTCAGAAGCTGATTGCAACAATTGGCTTAAAGGATTTGGTAATCGTTGATACAAAAGATGCTATCCTGATCTGTGACAAATATAAAACCGGTGAGATCAAACGTATTATTGAAACACTAAAAATCTGCAACAAAAACGAATACTTATAAAGAGGGGCTGCTTTTTAATGGATAATCTGTATATTGTAATACCAGCTTATAACGAAGAGGAAACGATCAAACAGGTCATTGATGACTGGTATCCCGTTGTAGAAAAGATCAGCCCGGACAGTCGTCTGCTCATCATTAATGATGGCAGCCGTGATCAAACCTATGAAATCATGCAGCAGTACGCCAAGACCCGTCCTCAGTTTATCCCATTGACAAAGGAAAATGGTGGTCATGGTGCCACTTTATTATTTGGCTATCATTATGCAATTGAGCAAAAAGCTGATTATATCTTTCAGACAGATTCAGATGGACAGACCCTTCCTGATGAGTTTCCTGTATTCTGG